>DHUT01000050.1:25559-28462 GCA_002409285.1 Firmicutes bacterium UBA5227
GTTACAGAACTTGGAACAAAAATCGACCCTGACAAAGATGTTGTTACTGTTGACAATAAAATAATATCGGAAGTAAGAGAACACATATACATAAAGCTTTACAAGCCCGAGGGGTATGTTACAACCGTTAAGGATCAGTTCAACAGAAAGACAGTTCTTGATTTAATTGACATAAAAGATAGAATATATCCAATAGGCAGGCTTGATTATAGTACCTCCGGACTGTTACTGCTGACAAATGACGGAGATTTGGCCAATAAGCTAATTCACCCAAGATACCATATATTTAAAACATACATAGCGGAAACAGAAGGGCGCATATCAGACGAATCAATTAAAAATCTTAAAACCGGTGTTATGATAGACAGCGGGAAAACTGCTCCTGCAAAAGTAAAATTGTTAAAATATATGAACAACAAATCTCTGGTTCAAATAAGTATTTATGAAGGCAAAAACAGGCAGGTAAGAAAAATGCTCGAATCCGTTGGGCATAGTGTTAGATCATTGAAGAGAGTATCTTTCGGTGAAATTAACCTTGATGATTTAACAGTTGGTTCATGGAAATATTTAAGTAGAGAAGAAATAGTTTTTTTAAAGGGAAATGCTGAGAGCTAATCAAGCTTCCAAAGTTGTTCATTGTAAAAAAATGCATGATAGCCTAAGTTGCTTTCATGCATTTTTTATGTGCAGTTCCTATTTTTATCCAAAATTATGTTTGACAAATTTAAATAATCCTTAATAAAATCACGGTTTATGCCAATGGCGGCTGAATAATTAATTGAAATTTCAGCTTTGTGTTTCGCATATTATCATTTGTAGACATACGTTTACCTTTTTATTTTTGCATCCGATGAATTTATTCATGCAATTTAGCTAAAAAGTGAAATATTTCTTGCAAATTCTAATATATGTGTTATGATAATCCTGAAAGAAGAAACAAGGAGGATGTTATAAATGGCTGATAGCAAAAGTCTTCTGCAAAATAAGGATTGGTGCAAGGGCTGCGGTGTATGTGTAGGTTTTTGTCCTAAACAGGTTCTTAAAATCGAAGACGAAAAATGTGTGATAGCTTTTCCGGAAAAATGTATATTTTGCGGTCAATGTGAATTAAGGTGTCCGGATAATGCTATTTATATAGCAGGAGGAAAGAAAGATGAGTAATAATAACGGGTATAAGCTTGTACAGGGAAATGAGGCTTGCGTGGAAGGAGCAATAGCTGCAGGGATGAGATTCTATGCCGGATATCCAATTACCCCCTCTTCAGAGATAGCTGAACTGTCTGCTCAGAAACTGCCTCAGATTGGCGGAAAATTTATGCAGATGGAGGACGAGCTTTCAAGTATGGCTGCAATTATCGGAGGTTCTTTAGCTGGTCTGAAATCCATGACAGCAACCAGCGGACCGGGATTCTCTCTTATGCAGGAAAACCTGGGATATGCAGCAATAGCAGAAATACCATGTGTAGTAGTTAATGTTCAAAGAGGGGGACCTTCCACAGGTATGCCAACTTCGCCGGCTCAGGGAGATGTTATGCAGGCAAGATGGGGAACCCACGGAGATCATCCTGCTATTGCACTGACTCCGAATTCAGTGCAGGAAACATATGAATATACAGTTAAAGCTTTTAATCTATCTGAAAAATACAGAACTCCGGTTATTTTGCTTATGGACGAAACAGTAGGTCACATGAGAGAAAAATTAAGAATTCCGGATTCTTCAGTGCTGGAGGTTATTAACAGGAAAAAACCTGTATGTGGTCCGGATGAATATGTTCCGTACAGACCCGATGAAGATTTGATACCTGCTTTTGTACCATTCGGCGAGGGATACAGATACCATGTAACCGGACTGACTCATGATGAAACAGGATTTCCTACAAACAGTAATTTGATTTCCGGAAAACTTGTTCAGAGAATAGTTGACAAAGTTGAAAAAAATATAGATGACATGAGTTATTATGAAGAATACAGACTAAATGATGCAGAGATTGTTATAGTTGCATACGGCGGAGTATCAAGAGCAGTGAAAAGTGCTGTAGATGAAATGCGCAGCAGCGGTATTAAAGTTGGTATGTTCCGACCAATAACAATCTGGCCTTTCTTGGATAAACAAATAAGCCAGGTTGCTGAAAAAGCAAAAGAAATTTATGTTGCGGAAATGAATCTGGGTCAGTATTTTATTGAGGTTGACAGAGTTGCAGGAAAAAAATGTCCTGTTAAAAAAATAAATAAAATTACAGGTGAATTAATTACACCTAAAGAAATTACCGACGCCGTAACAGGAGGTAGATTATAATGGAATGCACAAATTGCAGTGAAATAACACAAAAGTATTACAGAGTTGATAAACTTCCTCACATATGGTGTCCGGGCTGCGGTCACGGTACATTGATGAACACAGTAGTGAGAGCAATTGACAAAGCAGGGCTTAACAAGGATGAGGTAGTTATTGTTTCAGGCATCGGCTGTTCTTCAAGAGCACCGGGGTACATGGATTTTAACACTCTGCACACCACACACGGCCGTGCACTGGCATTTGCCACAGGAATAAAAATGGCAAATCCAAAGCTTCATGTTATTGTAATCATGGGAGACGGAGACAGCTCTGCAATAGGTGGAAACCATCTTATTCATGCAGCAAGAAGAAATATAGATATTACTACAATTGTATTTAACAATAATATATACGGAATGACAGGGGGACAGTATTCTCCCACAACGCCTCAGGGAGACTTTGCAACGACAGCACCCTTTGGAAACATTGATACTCCTTTTGATTTATGCAGCCTGGCTCAAGGAGCAGGTGCAACCTATGTGGGAAGGGCAACTGCATACCATGCTGTTCTGATGCAGAAACTTGTTGAAAAGGGGCTGGCAAACAAGGGTTTCTCATTTATTGAAGG
>DHUT01000050.1:28847-30289 GCA_002409285.1 Firmicutes bacterium UBA5227
GATTGAAATGTTTCAAAAAGTAGAGATAAGACTAAGCGGTTCCGGAGGTCAGGGAGTAATACTTGCATCAATTATTTTGGCTGATGCCGCCATAGAAGAAGGAATAAATGCCATACAGACACAATCCTACGGACCGGAAGCAAGAGGTGGCGCCAGCAAAGCGGAGGTTATTATAAGCAGGGATGAAATAAAGTTCCCTAAAGTAACCAACTGTGACATTTTACTTTCTTTAACACAAAATTCATATGATAAATATGTTGCATCTTTGAGTAAAGATGGTATACTTGTAGTCGATGAAAGTGTTAATGTTAATATGAATGTACCTTACAAAATATATAAGCTTCCAATATTGGATACCGCACAGAACAAATTAGGAACGCACATGGTTGCAAACATTGTTTCAGTAGGTGTGCTGTATGCACTTATAGGTGAAGATGTAATCAGTAGGTCTGTAATGGTTAACTCAATATCAAACAGAGTTCCTCCTGCAACAGTTGATAAAAACATAAGCGCTTTCGAAGAGGGGATAAAACTTATTCGAGGTTGTCAATGACTAATAACAGTGATTTAATAACCGTTATAAAAAGTAATTACTATAAATTCAGTAAAGGTCAAAAACAAATAGCAGAGTTTATTATCGAACACTATGATAAAGCGGCGTTTATGACTGCGGCCAAAATTGGAGAAACCGTTGATGTAAGCGAATCTACAGTGGTACGTTTTGCAAGCTCAATTGGATATTCGGGATTTCCCGAATTGCAGAAGGCATTGCAGGTACTGATAAAAAATAAGCTTACTACTGTTCAGAGAATTGGTTTAAACGACGATATTATTAATGATACAGACAAACTTCATAAAAAAATCATTAAAAACGAAATGAACAACATGAGAAGCTTGTATGAATCTATTGATACTAAGTCCTTGGATGATGCAACAGAAATAATATTGAATGCCAACAGAGTATATATACTTGGACTTAGAACTTCCTCTACCTTATCCAATTATCTGGGGTTTTATCTTGATGTTATTATTGATAATGTTAAAGTACTGAACAACAGTGGTATTAATTCTATTTACGAAGAAATAATACGTATAAAAGAAGACGATGTATTAATAGTGATAAGCTATCCAAGATATTCAAAAATAACAATTGATGCAGCAAAGTTTGTTAAGGAAAAAAATGCTAAAATTGTTGCTATTACAGATACAGAATCGTCTCCTGTATATGGTCTTTCCGATGTTGCATTGATGGCGAAAAGTAATATTGTATCCTTTGTGGATTCTCTTGTTGTCCCTCTTTGTCTTGTAAATAACCTCATTACAAACATAAGCCTGAAGGAAAAAGCTGATATAGTGGAATATTATAACAGATTAGAACAACTTTGGGACAATCACAGCATCTACCAGAGTTAAGGTGGCAAGGTGGACGAGGTTGTTGTCAT
>DHUT01000050.1:30409-40737 GCA_002409285.1 Firmicutes bacterium UBA5227
ATGACAACAACCTCGTCCACCTTGTCACTCTTGTTATTCTGTTAAATAAAAAATGTTGTTGTTATATTTCAAAATTTGTAATATAATATAAAAGTATCTATCAAGTTGATGAAAGGAATAAGTATGATAATTGCAATAGATGGTCCGTCAGGAGCAGGGAAAAGCACTGTTGCAAAATTATTAAGCAAAAAACTCGGCTTTGAATATATTGATACAGGAGCCATGTATCGTGCTCTTGCATATAAGGCATTCATAAATAATATAGAGATTAATGAAGAAAATGAAGATACAATTAACGAAATGATTGAGTGCACAACAGTTGATTACTACGATAACAACATATATTTAGACAATGAAAATATTGAAAGCTTAATAAGAGATGAAAACATTTCAATCGGTGCTTCTAAAATCTCAGCATTACAAAGTGTACGTTTAAAAATGGTTAATCTTCAAAGAGAAATAGCTAAAAATAAAGACGTGATTCTGGACGGAAGGGATATTGGAACAAATGTTTTTCCAAATGCAGATTATAAATTTTATATTACTGCTTCAGAAGAAGTAAGAGCAGGCAGAAGATATGAACAGCTTGTTTCCGAAGGAAAGCAGGTAAACTTTAACAGTGTTTTTTCAGACCTTAAGCAGCGAGATAAAAATGATTCGACAAGAAAATTTTCTCCTTTAAGAAAAGCAGAAGATGCGATTTTAATAGATACAACTAATAAGGATACCGATGAAGTAATTGGGGAAATTGCCGATATTATTGGAGGCAGGAATGTTTTATAAAATAGTTGTAGCAATTTTAAAAGTATTGGTATTTATAGTTTTTGACCTGGAGGTTTGTAATGCCGACAGGATAAATAATACAAAAGAAGGTTTAATTGTATGCGGAAATCATGGTTCGTTAATTGATCCGGTTATTTTAGCAGTATCGACAAAAAGACAAATCCATTACATGGGTAAAAAAGAATTATTTAATAATAAAATTATCGGATTTATATTTAAAAAACTCGGTGCTTTTCCGGTTGACAGAGATGGTGTATCAATGTCAGCAATTAAAAGTTCTTTGGCAGTATTAAAAAGCAATGAGGTGCTCGGCATATTCCCCGAAGGTAAAAGAGTTGACGGGTATGATGAAAATAATGCAAAGCCGGGAATTGCTCTTATTGCAAATAAAGCAAATTCAAATATTATACCATTCTATATTAAGGGTCCATATAAATTCAGAGGCAAAATCAAAGTATATTTTGGTGAAGAAACCAATTATTTGGAGAATATCGAAGGAAGGGTTAAATCTGAAGACTACCATGAAATAGGTAAGCAGATTCTCAGAGATATTTACAGCTTAGAAAGTGAACAAGACAATGAAAATTGAAGTTTGCAAATATAACGGATTTTGTTCGGGAGTCAGGGTGGCCATTGATAAGGCAAATAAAATATTATCTAATGAAAAAAAGCTTTACAGCTATGGTGAAATAATTCATAATAAAGATGTTGTAGATAAATTAAACACTAAGGGTTTAACTGTAGTTGAGGATGTTCCAACCACAAATGACGCAAAGCTTTTAATAAGAGCTCACGGCGTAGGAAAATCCGTAGTTGATAAATTAAAACAAAATAATTTTGATGTTATCGATGCAACTTGTGTAAAAGTAAAAAAAATACATAAAATAGTTGAAGAACACAAAGATAACGGTTATGATATAATCATTGTAGGTGATAAAAATCATCCTGAGGTTTTAGGAATTCTTGGCTGGTGCAATAACGAAGCATCAATAATTGACAGCCCAGAAGAACTTTTAAACATAGATATTGTTCCTGAAACTAAATATTGCCTTGTATCACAAACAACCTTTAATACTAATATCTTTGATAAAATTTTAGATACAATAAATGAACATAAATTTTTGAATATAGAAGTTTATGACACAATTTGTGACGCAACAAGGAAAAGACAGGAAGCATGCGTTGAACTTGCTTCAAAATGTAATGTAATGCTCATTATAGGCGGAAAAAACAGTTCAAATACAAAGAAATTGTATGAACTTTGCAAAAATGTCTGCCTTGATACATTTTTAATTGAAAATTATAAGGAGATTCCTTATAACTATATTGATAAAAATACTATTGTGGGAGTGTCCGCAGGAGCATCAGCACCTGACTGGATAATTGAGGAGGTTATTAAAATGTTGGAAAACTTAAATAACAACATGAATGAACAAATTGAAAAAGAAGAGAACCAAGCAGAAGCAGAACAAGGAACTATGCATGATTTGCTTGAAAATTATGGCGGAGTATCTTATATCAGAACAGGCGAAAGAATAAAGGGAACTGTAATATATGTAAACCCTGATGCCATTTCTGTAAACATCAATTATAAATCAGACGGGATTATAACAAGAGAAGAATATTCCTTTTCAGATGTACAGGATTTAACAGAATTTGTAAAGGAAGGAGACGAAATTGAAGCACAGGTTCTAAGGGTTTCAGACCAGGACGGAAATGTTGTTTTAACAAGAAGGCCAATTGAAGAGGCTAAAATCTGGGATGAGCTTGAGGAAATGAGAACTGAAGGAACGATTACGGAAACAACTATAATCGAAGCTTCTCAATATGGAATTTACGGAAAAGTAAAAGGCATCAGAGGCTTTATTCCGCGAAATCAGATTTCAGTTCAAAGAAATGTAGATCCTTCAGAGTATGTAGGAAAAGTCTTAAGAGTTCAGGTTTTAGAAACTAAAAATAAAAAAGGAAGAAGACAGCTTGTATTAACATCCAGAGCAGTGGAAAGAGCAGAAAAAGAAATAAGAGATAACGAGGTTTGGGAAAGCATCAAGGAAGGCGAAATTTACGAAGGAACAGTTAAGGACATTAAGGATTATGGTGCATTTGTTGAAATTAATGGTATTGACGGACTTCTGCATATTACTGAAATCGCCTGGACAAGAATAAAACATCCTTCCGAAGTATTAAACATCGGAGATAAAATCAGCGTAAAGGTTAAGAGTATCGACAAAGAAAACAGGAAATTATCATTAAGCTACAAAGCAACGGTTAAAAGTCCCTGGGCACTTTTCCTTGATAAACATCAAAAGGGTGACGTTGTAACAGGTAAGGTTACAAGAATAGTAGACTTTGGAGCTTTCGTTGAAGTTGACGGAATTGAATGCCTTCTTCACATTAAAGACCTTGACTGGGCAAGAACTGAAAAAGTAACAGATGTACTCCAGGAAGGTCAGGAAGTAACAGCTAAAATATTAAACATTACAAGAAAAGACAGGAAAGTAAGTTTAGGACTGAAACAGTTGACTGAACATCCATTTGACAAATATGCAAAGGATCTGAAAAGAGATGACATCATTCCCGTAGAAGTAACCCGAATTTTGCTTGACGGTGTCCATGTAAGCGTAAATGGAAATATAGACTGCTTTATACCTATAGCAAAGGTTTCAGCAGAAAAACTTAGAACACCTGCCCAGGTAGTTAAAGTCGGAGAGGTAAAAGATGCTAAAGTCCTCGGTATTGACATGAAGGGTAAGAACCTGAACCTTACATTTGTACTTGAGGATAAGGGTGATGACTTTTCTAATCATGAAACAGAGACATACAAGCCTGAAGAAGCAAACTTTACAATTGGAGAATCCATAGGAGACGCGCTTGGAGATCTGCTGAATAACGATTAATGAACGATATATAAGCAGTTTGAAGCAATTGATAAGCGGTTGATTAAAATCGCATTCAATTGCTTTTTCTCTATTGTTTATCCATTGTCAATCTATTGCTTGTTTATTGAAAATCAGAATTGAAGTAACATATATATTATGTATATAAGGAGGAATCATGCTTAAAGAATTTCTATTTGAAGTGTGTTCAAACCAGTTTGTTTCAGGATTTGAACATGTTAACGGAGATATGTTAAAGAAATATTTCGAACCTTACACAGATTCATGTAGTAAGGACATGATTGGAAGCTACATATTTAAACAGGACGGAATTAACAACACAAAGATAATGCTTGCCGCACATATTGATGAAATCGGTTTAATGGTTACAAGAATACTGGACAACGGATTTCTGAGTTTTACATCTGTAGGTGGAATTAACCCATCGTCATTGGTTGCTCAGGATGTAACGGTATATGGCAGGGAAAACGTATTTGGTGTAATAGGAATTAAGCCGCCTCATGTAACTCCCGAAGAAGAAAGAGACAAAGCACTAAAATTAAAAGACCTGTACATAGATACAGGGTATTCCAGAGAAAACCTTGAAAAACTGGTGAAGGTCGGAGATATTGCAACTGTAAAGAGAGAGCCCGTGTCACTGCAGGGAACTGTGATCAGTGCAAAAGCTCTGGACGACAAAGCATGTGTTGCGGTAATGCTTGAAACAGCAAAGGAGTTAAGGAAACTTTCTCATAAAAGCAATATTTATTATGCTGCCACCGCCCAGGAAGAAACAGGCTGCAGAGGTTCGGTTACAGCAAGCTACAAGGTTAACCCGGATATAGGAATTGTACTTGATGTGGGTTTTGGAACTGCTCCGGGCATGCCACCCGAAATATGTGCTTTAGGAAAGGGTCCCATTGTTTCCTTTGGGGGCAGATTAAATCAAAAGCTAACCAAAAAATTCATAGAGGTATGCAAGGAGTACAATTACCCCATGCAATATGAGGCAATACCCGGGGGAACCGGAACGGATACAGAATCTGTTCAGATCAGCAGAGAAGGAGTACCATGCATTTTATTATCAATACCATTAAGATACATGCATACATCTGTAGAAACAATAGACATGGTTGATATTGAAACAACGGGCAAGGCAATAGCACGTTTCATAAACGAGCTTGACAATTCTGATTTGGAGGAAATATTATGTTTTTAAAAGAATTAACTGAACTTTCCGGCGTATCAGGTTGCGAATATGAAGTAAGAAACTACATAAAAGATAAGCTGCAATCCATAGGCTGTGAGTACTATATTGATAAATTAGGCAATGTTATTGCACACAACAAAGGACGAAAAAATAAAACAATCATGGTTGCCGCTCACATGGATGAAGTGGGATTGATTGTTACTTACATTGATAAAGATGGTTTTATTAAATTTCAGACTGTTGGAGGCATTGACCCCAGAGTATTGAATTCGAAGGTCGTATTGGTGGGAGAAAATAAGATTCCCGGTGTAATAGGTTCAAAGGCTGTTCATTTAATGAGCAAAGAGGAAAAAGGAAAATCCATCCCCGTTGATGAACTTTATATAGATATAGGAACTTATTCAAAATCAGAAACAGAGAAGCTTGTAAGCATAGGTGACTATATATCCTTTAAAAGTGATTATGTGGAATTTGGTGATGATTTAATAAAGGCAAAGGCACTGGATGACCGTGCAGGCTGCAGCGTGTTACTGGAACTGTTAAGCATGAAATTAGATGCGGATTTCTATGGTGTATTCACTGTAATGGAAGAAGTTGGCTGCCGAGGAGCACAAACTGCGGCTTTTGCTTTAGAGCCTGACTATGCTATAATTTTGGAAGGAACCATATGTGCAGATATGCCTGAGGTCAAGGAGCATTCCAAAGCAACCATAATAGGTAAAGGTGCTGCACTGTCCCTCATGGACAGATCAACAATATATGATATTGAGGAAGTCAGAAAGGTGGAAGGCATTGCCAGTGCAAACGGCATCCCTTATCAGTTCAGAACTTCTTCTGCAGGAGGAAATGATGCGGGTCCCATACATAAGACTAAAGAAGGTGCCAAGGCAGTAGCTGTTTCAATTCCATGCAGATATATTCATTCACCGGTAAATGTTGCCAGCAAAAACGACTACAATAGCGCATTAAACCTGGCAAAAGCCATAATATTAGATAATCAGAAAGGGGAATAAAATGAATTTTAACAGTAAATTAATGAAGAATTTATCAGATTGCTTTTCACCATCAGGAAGAGAACAAAATATCCGCGAAATGATTATAAATGAAATAAGCGATTATGCAGATGAAGTTAATATAGATGCCCTTGGAAATGTTATTGCAAGGAAAAAAGGAAACGGTAAAAAAGTACTTTTTTCTGCGCACATGGACCAAATAGGTTTAATAATTACTCATGTTGATGAAAGAGGATTCCTGAGATTTTCAAACGTAGGAGGATTAGATGCCGACGAGCTGATAGGTCTTCACATGGTGTTTGATAAAGGACTTGAAGGATTCATTTCTTCAGAAGAATTGGAAGGCAAGGAAAAAGTTACGATGAGTAAGCTATTCCTTGATGTCGGTTCTACTTCTAAGGACTTTGTTAAAGCCAACTTTAAAGTTGGTGACATGTGCGTGTTCCAGGCTCAATATTATGAAACTCCCGACTGTGTAAAATGCAAGGCGGCCGATAACAGAATAGGGTGCTATGTACTGATAGAAGCTCTAAAAAATCATCCTGCCACAGAAAATGATGTATACTATGTATTTTCTGTCCAGGAAGAAGTTGGCTGCAGAGGTGCTAAAACAGCAGGATACATTGTAAATCCTGACCTGGCTATCGCCGTTGATGTTACTTCCACAGGTGACTCTGAAGACGGAACAAAAATGGATGTTAAATTAGGAGATGGTGCTGCCATCAAAATAATGGATAAATCAGTAATCGCTCATCCTGAAGTAAAAGAACTTTTGACCGACTTAGCAGTCGAAAACAATATAAAATACCAGTACGAAATTCTTGAGTTCGGAGGAACAGACGCAGGACCAATCCACCTGTCAAGGGAAGGGGTTAAAACCGGTGCAATTTCCATACCAACAAGAAACATTCATTCATCAGGAGAAATATTCAACAAGCAGGATGTTATTGAATGCATCAGATTAGTTCAAGCAGTTGCAGCAAAATAAAATTATACTTGAAGCGGCGGGCACAATGTCCTCCGCTTTATATTTTGAGTGTAAATCCTCTTCCCAAAAATGTTTAGTTAACTGATTATTGCTAAACATATAAAAAGTTTGTATAATAAGTAAAAACCATTCCAGATACATGGGAGGCCCACTATGCAGGAGTACTCTTTAAAAAAATAACTGCTGATGAATTTGAAAAAATCAAAACAGAAGATGGTGTAATTAATGAGTTGATTGATGGGTTTGTTGCTATGTCAAGACCATAATTAAAAAATAAATTCAGAGGTGCAGTATGAATGATTTAAGTGAAATTACAGTAAAGGACAAAGGGATTATAATAAGACAGACAAAAAAATCAGATGCCGGGGCACTTATAGAATATCTTAACATAATAGGTGGGGAATCAGATTTTTTAACTTTTGGGAAGGGGCAGTTTCACCTGACTGTTAAGGAGGAAGAAGAATATATAGAAAACACCCTTAAAAAGAATAACGCTTTGTCTGTCACGGCTGAGGTAGACGGAAAGATTGTGGGAAATCTAAACTTTGCAGGCGGACTTAAGGAAAGGACCGCCCATACAGGAGAATTTGGAATAAGCGTGCTTAAAGAATATTGGGGTAATGGTATAGGAGAAGAGTTGATCAGGTTTATGATTGACTGGAGCAAGTCTTCCGGAGTAATAAGAAAAATCAATTTAAGAACCAGGTCGGACAATACAAGAGGAATCAATTTATATAAAAAAGCTGGGTTTGTAGAAGAAGGTATAATCACAAGAGACATGCAAATTAACGGCAAATTCTACGACTCCCTGTCTATGGGAATGTTTATTGATTGATAATAAGGAATATTTTTTGGGAGATAAATCAGCCCATTTGAAATCATATTGGAATAGTTCATAGCCTATGCCCTTGCTGCTGAATTTTATAAATTAATACAATTAATTAGGAATGTTTTAATTTTAAGGTTATTTAATTATGTACACATAATAAATTTGTTAAATAAATAATTTATACTGTAGAGTGCTTGTCTTTTTTCATACAATATAGTAAAATCTTAGATGTAATTAATTTTAAAAAATTTGGAGGGAGACAAATGTTTAAAAAATTCACAAACGGTTGTGTTTATATTATGAATAAATACCTGCCGGATGCATTTATCTTTGCAATTGTACTGACAATTATCACATTCATAGGTGGTGTTACACTAACTGACCAAACACCATTTCAAATGATTATCCATTGGGCGGGACCCGGGGGATTTTTTGGGTTATTATCTTTTACAATGCAGATGGTTTTAGTGCTTGTATTAGGAAGCGCCATGGCACAGGCAAGGGTGTTCAAGAATCTATTAACAAAAATTGCAAAAGCTGCAAAAACACCTGTGAGGGGTATTATGATTACAGCATTTGTATCAGTTGTAGCCTGTTGGATTAACTGGGGATTTGGTCTGGTTATAGGTGCCCTGCTTGCAAAAGAAATTGCAAGAGAAGTAAAGGGAGTTGATTACAGGCTTTTAATAGCTACTGCATATTCAGGTTTTGTTGTTTGGCATGGAGGTATATCCGGTTCTATTCCGTTACAGGTTGCCAATGAGGGTGCTTTGTCAACTGTGGCTCCATCTATATTTGATGCAGCCTTTACCATACCTACAAATCAGACGATTTTTTCTCCAATGAACTTGTTTATATCAGGAATTATTATTTTCGGACTTCCATTTGTATGTAAAGCAATGATGCCTGATAAAGAGCACACTGTAGAAGTCAATCCTGAAATGTTAATAGAAAAAGAAGTCCCTGCTGAAGATTCAAGTAATTTTACTCCTGCAGATAAAATGGAACGCAGTAGAATATTATGGATTATTACATTGATAATGGGATTTGCTTACATAATATATAATTTCACAAAAGTTGGATTGAATTTAAGCCTTGATTTTGTAAACTTCATATTCATGTTTGTGGGCATACTATTACATGGGAATTTAAGGAAGTATATAGATGCCATAACAGAAGCAGCTTCAAGTGCTGCCGGAATTATTATGCAATTCCCTTTTTATGCGGGAATTATGGGAATGATGACCGGTGCAAACCCGGAAACAGGCTTATCCCTGGCTGCGGTTGTTTCAAATGCATTTGTCAACATTTCCACAGTAAAAACTTTTCCTTTGTTTACGTTCTGGAGTGCCGGCATAGTTAACTTTTTTGTTCCTTCAGGAGGTGGACAATGGGCGGTACAGGCTCCAATAATGATGCCTGCAGGAGATATCCTCGGAGTGGCACCGGCAAAGACAGCTATGGCTATTGCATGGGGCGATGCGTGGACTAACATGATTCAACCCTTCTGGGCATTACCGGCACTTGCTATAGCAGGATTAAGTGCAAGAGATATCATGGGATATTGTGTAATTACACTATTGTTTAGCGGAATTATAATTTCAGCCGGGTTCCTGATTTTCTGATACATAATACGTAAGAAATGTTTTTAAATAATGCTGCTAAAAAAAATAGCAATTTAATTTAAGGAAGAATAATATCACAGATTATGGAAATACTGTAATTTGTGATATTTTTTATTTTGGAGGTAATATGAAAGCAGGTATTCCCAAGGGGTTGCTATACTATAAATATCATCCCTTTTTAATTACGTTCTTTGCAGAACTTGGAGCAGAAGTTATTACATCGGAGGATACGAATAAAGATATTTTGGATCTGGGTGTAAAATATTGTGTGGATGAAGCATGTCTTCCCATCAAAATATTTCATGGTCATGTGGCATCTATAAAAGATAAATGTGATTTTATTGTTTTGCCCAGAATTATGCAGCTTGAAAAAAATGAATTTATATGTCCTAAATTCTGTGGTCTTCCGGAAATGGTGCTAAACAGCATTGACAACATGCCGGATGCAGTTACGGAACCCATGTACTTTTTATCAAAAAATAGCCTGTATCAATGGGCGAAAACAGCAGGCAGACAAATTACCAATAATCCCTACAGGATTAAATATGCCTTTTTAAATGCATATGAAACACAGCAGAAATATGCAACTGGAATTAAAGATGACAGCAGTAACATGAAAGTGGCACTGGTCGGTCACCCATACAACATTTACGATAACTTTATAAATATGAATTTAGTTTCAAAATTATCAAAATTGGGAGTTTCGGTTGAAACAATGGAATTCACTCAGGATTTTCTGATAAACCTGGAAATTAACAATTTATATAAGAGACCATTTTGGACTTTTGCCCGTGAAAACTACGGTTTTGCAGTTAATGCCGCCAAAGAAAAAAGAGTAGATGGAATCATTTATATATCTTCATTTAACTGCGGAACAGATTCTATCATAATTGAGCTTATAAAGGATAAAATAGGCAGCTTTCCTTTCTTAACACTGAAGGTTGATGAACATACCGGAGATGCCGGTATTGATACGAGAATAGAAGCATTCACCGATATGCTTG
>DHUT01000050.1:40905-67819 GCA_002409285.1 Firmicutes bacterium UBA5227
TATGCTTGACAGGAGGACACGAAATGAAAGTAACATTTCCACACATGGGTAATGTATATTTTGCCGCAAAAGCTTTGCTTGACGGTCTTGGCATAGATTATGTCATACCACCAGCAAACAACAAGACTGCATTAGATATTGGTTCTCTTCATTCACCGGAAGAAATATGCCTTCCATTCAAAATAATGATTGGAAATTATGTTCAGGCAATAGAGCAGGGAGCGGACACCGTAATTATAGTGGGGAGCTGCGGTCCATGCCGGTTCGGCGAATATTGCGAACTGCAGATGAACCTCATAAAAAAATTAGGGCATGATTTGAATTTTATTGTAATAGACAGCCCCAAGGATATAGGTGTAAAAGAATTATTGAGGAGAATAGGCAGTATTTCTTCTGAAAGCAATAAAAAAACTGATGAAAAATTCAAAGCGCTCTATAGTGCTTTAAAAGTTATTAACCTAATAGATGAAATAGAAAAATCAGCTCATATGTTTGCAGGTTATGAAAGAAATAAGGGTGAGTGCAAAAACCTGTTAAACGAATGTAAGTCTAAAGCAATGAAGAGCAACAAACCTGAAGAGATGATTGAGACTCTGACGCACTATAAGGAAAGAATAAACAATATAAATATTGATATAAATAAGAATCCATTAAAAATAGCCATAATTGGTGAAATATACACCGTTATTGAGCCCTATACTAATTTTTATATTGAAGATAAACTTATGGACTATGGTGTTTCTTCTATGAGAGGGCTTACTCCAAGCTGGTGGGTTAAGAATATGGCGATGAGTCCTCTTAAAATAAATTCCCTTAAAATAAGAACCAATGCAAAAAATTACCTGCCTGTATCAATAGGGGGTCATGCAGTTGAATGTGTGGGTGAAGCGGTCACTGCAGCAAAGGAAGGATTTGACGGTGCCATTCAAATTTTCCCTATGGGTTGCATGCCTGAAATTGTATCTAAATCCATCCTGCCTGCAATATCAGAGGATTATGATTTCCCTATAATGTCTCTGGTAGTGGATGATATGACAGGGGAAGCCGGATATATTACAAGATTGGAAGCTTTTATAGATTTGCTTGACAGGAGGAGACAAAATGTATTACTTGGGTGTTGATGTAGGTTCTGTAAGCACAGACCTTGTACTGATTGATGACAATATCAAAGTTGTGGAAAAAATATATTTAAGAACTAAGGGTAATCCTATTAATGCTATTCAGGAAGGTTTTAAAATATTAGAAACCAAGTATGAAGATTCTGATATTTTAGCTGCAGGGACAACGGGAAGCGGCAGAATGATAGCTTCCTCAATAATCGGAGCAGATTCGGCAAAAAATGAAATTACCGCTCATGCCACTGCGGCACTGGAATTTGACGAGGACGTAAAAACAATCATTGAAATAGGTGGTCAGGATTCAAAGATAATTATTCTAAACAATGGAATTGTTTCTGATTTTGCAATGAATACGGTCTGCGCAGCAGGTACCGGTTCATTTTTAGACAGACAGGCAGAAAGGCTGGATATACCGATTGAAGAATTTGGGGATTACGCCTTAAAAGCAGAGACATCTGTGAGAATAGCAGGTAGGTGTGCCGTTTTTGCGGAATCAGACATGATTCACAAGCAGCAGCTTGGGTATAATCAGTCTGAAATAATAAGGGGATTGTGTGATGCATTGGTAAGAAATTACCTGAACAATATAGCAAAAGGCAAAAAAATCATCCCAAAGGTTTTGTTCCAGGGAGGGGTTGCAGCGAACAAGGGAATGAAAGAAGCTTTTGAAAATGCACTTGGTTTTGAAATATTCATACCTGAGAATTATAACATGATGGGAGCCATAGGTGCTTCTATTATTGCGAAGGAAGCCGTAAAAAAAGCAGGGCATACTAATTTCAGAGGATTTGAGCTTGCAAACAGCAGCATAGTATCAAGAAGCTTTGAATGCAGCGGTTGTGCCAATAAATGTGAAGTCGTAAAGATCTTGGAAAACAACACGACAATCGGATATTTTGCTGACAGGTGCGGAAAGTGGAGTAATAGATCCCTTCATCCGTCAAAGGATTTACCCGCTTAATTCTGGTAAGAGTCGCTATAAATAAACAAGGGGCTGTTACGACAGCCCTTTTTTAGTTTTAATTTTTAGTTTCTATTGATTTTCTAATTTGTCTATTACATCCAATGCTTCTATTAATACCACATCTTCATTTCTTTCCTGGAAGCTTCTTAGGGCATAGGCATTTGTAAATAAAAGCACAGGTCTGTCATAATGGTCAAATACAAGCATACATCTTGAATTTTGATACTTCTTTAGACTGTCGGGATTATCTGTTTTGACCCAACGGGCAACAGAGAAGTCCAGAGTTTCCATACGTATATCTGTGTTGTATTCATTTGTGAGGCGATAGTCGAAAACCTCAAACTGCAATACTCCCACAGCCCCAAGGATGACTTCGTTATATTCGTTTTTGTAGACCTGAATAGCACCCTCTTGTGCCAACTGTTCAACACCCTTTTGGAAGTTTTTGCCCTTCAGGGAATTTTTAGCACTTACCCTGCAAAACAATTCCGGTGGGAATGTAGGCAGAGGTTCAAAGAATATTTTTTCCTTTCCGTTAGTCAATGTATCTCCGATTTGGAAATTTCCAGAATCATATATTCCTATAACATCACCGGCATAGGCTGCGTCTACCGTTTCGCGTTCATTGGCCATCAGGTGTGTAGACTGGCTGAGTTTCAGTTGCTTTCCGGTTCTTGACAATGTTACATTCATACCTCTCACAAAGGTTCCGGAACAAATTCTTAAGAATGCAAGCCTGTCGCGGTGGTTCGGATCCATGTTTGCCTGAATTTTAAAAATAAATCCTGTAAATTCTTCATCTGTGGGTTGAACGCTGCCTGTTGTTGTTTTTCTTGAGGAAGGTGGAGGGGACATCTGGAGAAAATGCTCCAGGAATTCCGTTACTCCAAAGTCTGCCAGGGCAGAACCGAAAAACACAGGGGATAATTTACCTTGCTGTACTAAACCTATGTCAAATTCATTTCCGGCTCCATCAAGAAGTTCCATTGCATTTCTTAAATTTTGCAAATTGGCAGGATTAATTACGCCCTCAAGCTTATCTGACATAGTTTTATCCTCACCTAAGTAAATAGACTCTTTTTTCCTAAACAAATAAACCGTATTTTTTAGTCGGTCATATATTCCTTCAAATTCTTTTCCGCAGCCAATGGGCCATGTAACGGCAACAGAGGGAAGTCCCAGGACATCCTCTAATTCCTGCATTGATTCAAGAGGATCCATTGCCTCACGATCCAGCTTGTTTATAAATGTAAATATAGGAATACCTCTCATGCTGCATACCTGAAAAAGCTTTTTAGTCTGTGTTTCTATTCCCTTTGCGGCATCAATAACCATTACCGCACTGTCTACAGATGTTAAAATGCGGTAAGTGTCTTCACCAAAGTCATTGTGACCGGGAGTATCCATTATTGATATTACTTTTTCGTTATATTCAAATTGCATTACCGAGGAAGTAACAGATATTCCACGCTGCTTTTCTATTTCCATCCAGTCTGATTTCGCAAACTTTGAATTTTTTCTCGCTCTGACTGTTCCCGCTTCATGAATGGCACCTCCGTGGAGAAGAAGCTTTTCCGTCAGGGTTGTTTTACCTGCGTCAGGGTGGGAAATAATTCCGAAGATTCTTCTTTTGTTAATTATATCTATATTATTCATTTAAAATCCTTTCTAATTAGTTCAACTGCATTTGTTATTTTACATCATTTATACAAAAATATAAAGTGTTTTTTCTTTTTCTGTTTAACTTGACATAAAATTATAAATTAATTTCATTTATGTTATTGACAACTAACCACCAATCCAGTATACTAAATTTAGTTGAGACTGATAATCACTATCAAATAGGAGGGCTAATATGTCGCTTACAATGGTTGCACCCGGCGAAATAAGAGAGGTATCCGGGTTTAGAGGAAAAGATGATATGAAAAGACGACTGCAGGATTTGGGCTTTGTAAAAGGCGAAAAGGTGCAGGTGGTAGACGATAGCCAAAGTGGGCTGATTATACTTGTTAAAGGAGTAAGAATTGCCCTTAACAAGGGTTTAGCTTCTTTAATAATGGTACAATAGGGAGGAGAAGAGTTAAATGACACTGAGAGATTTGAACCCCGGGGAATCGGGGACGGTAGTATCTATCGGCCAGAAGGGTCCGTTGAAGAGAAGGTTAATGGATATGGGAATCACACCCGGCATAGGTATAAAGGTAGTAAAGGTAGCCCCTTTGGGCGATCCTGTAGAGGTTAATATCAGAGGCTATGAGCTGAGCCTGAGAAAAGACGAAGCACAACAAATAATTGTTGAAAAATAGTTGCGTTCTATGGTTAGAATAGGCTAACCAGTGGAGGAGGAGAAATTATGAATTATATAATAGCGCTGGCAGGAAATCCAAACAGCGGAAAAACGTCATTATTTAACGAGCTTACAGGCTCAAAGCAGCATGTTGGAAACTGGCCTGGTGTGACAGTTGATAAAAAAGAAGGTACTTATAAGAAGAATAAAAATATTAATATACAGGATTTACCGGGCACATATTCTTTATCGCCATATTCGGCAGAAGAAGTAATTGCCCGAGATTATATTGTCAGAGACAGACCGGATGCAGTAATAAATATTGTGGATGGAACTAACATAGAAAGAAACCTTTATCTTACCCTTCAAATAGCGGAAACTAAAATACCTATGGTTGTTGCCGTCAATATGATGGATGAGGTTGAAGCTGCAGGAACTAAAATTAATTTCGCAAAACTCTCTGAAATGCTTGGAGTTCCGGTTGTTCCAATTGTTGCAAGAAATGGTAAAAACATTGATAAACTCATGGAAGAAGCCGCTAAAGCAGCAGAGAAAAAAATAAGTGCCAATGATTTAAAGGTTTTTGATTCAAATATCAGTTCTGCAATAGACAGAGTTTATGAAGTGCTCAATGAATATGAAGATGTAAGTGAAGGTAACGGTTCTGCCACAGAGGTAAATTCACTCATCTACTGGAAAGCTATTAAGGTCGTTGAAAATGATGAAATTGTAACTTCTGAATTGTCAGCTGAAGAAAAATCGGCTGTAGCTGAAATTATCAGGGAAGCAGAAAGCTTCTCGGACGGAGATACAGAAGCTAAAATAGCTGATTTAAGATACAAATTTATTAGCAAGATAGTAAAAGAATCTGTTGTTAAATCAGGTAACAAGGTTCATGCAGAGACCAGGTCTGACAAGATTGATAAGATTTTGACGAATAGGATTTTAGCGCTTCCTATATTTGCAGTTATAATGTATATAATGTTTGCTGCCACATTCAGCGAGAATTTTTTATTTATAAAGGGACTTCCCAGTCCCGGAGTATGGCTTGCTGGAGTTGTTGAAACCCTTTGGGGATATGTTGCATCCGGAGTTGAATCACTGATTTCAGGAGCATCACCGTGGGTTCAGTCACTGGTAATAGACGGAATTATGGAAGGAATAGGAGCGATTCTGGGATTCTTACCACTAATATTAGTATTATATATTTTGATTTCTTTCCTTGAAGACTGTGGGTATATGGCTCGTGTAGCATTTGTTATGGATAGAATATTCCGAAGATTTGGTTTGTCGGGACGTTCATTCATTCCTTTGTTGATGGGATTCGGATGCAGCGTGCCGGCCATTATGGCTACAAGAACTCTTGATACGGAAAAAGATAGAAAAATTACAACAACTTTAGCCGGGTTTATGCCTTGCGGTGCCAAATTACCTATATTTGCAATGTTTGTTTCTACATTTTTTACAAATGGAAATAAAACTCTGATTACTTTCTCGCTTTATATATTAAGTATTGTGGTTGCAATAATTGTATCATTAATATTAAATAAGGTAATATATAAATCAGTAGCTTCCAACTTCATTATGGAGCTTCCAAGATACAGGGTTCCAACCTTAAAAAGTATTGCAATTCATGGCTGGGAAAAGGTAAAGGGCTTTGCTGTTAAAGCAGGAACCGTAATATTTATATCCACGATAATTATATGGGCATTGAGCAACTTTAACGTTGATTCCTTCAATGGGGTCAATGCTGAAAATAACGAAGATGGCAGCATTATGGCTGAAATGGACGATAGCTTCCTTGCCTCCATAGGAAACACAATATCTCCTGTATTTAGACCTCTTGGTTTTGGCGAATGGAGACCTTCTGTTGGTGTTGTTACAGGTTGGATAGCAAAAGAAATGGTAGTTGTTACTTTTGCTCAGCTTTATGATGATGACGTATCTCCCGAATACCTGGAGGAATACTTCTCTCAGTACAGTCCTGATGAATTGGAGGAATTCGGCTTTGAAGAAGGAGAGTACGACCCAGATGCAGCTTTTGACATTTATTCCGAAGTAATATTATTCGAAGGTGGGGACGAAAATGCGCTTCATTCCATGAAGGATGATATAAAATCAGACGCAGCCGCTTATTCCTACATGGTTTTCAACCTACTGTGTATGCCTTGCTTTGCAGCAGTAGGTGCCATGAAGAGAGAGTTGAAGACGTGGAAAAGTACAGGCTCTGCAATCGGAGTTCAAATGCTTACAGCATATGTTGTAGCATTCATTATTTACAACATAGCCAGAGTTGTGGCATAATAGTATTAAAATACCTGTTGTGATCTGCAATACAAAATACTGATAAAATACGATTTATATGATTTAATTAAATAGAGGCTTCTTTGGAAACAGTGAACGGGAAGTCTCTATTATAATTTCGAACAGAATAATTAAGTCTGCATGTTGACCTGGTTTAAAAACTATAGTAAAATAAATTGTTCAACTCAATAACAATATGGAAAGAGGGAGAGCCGTGATGAAAAAGCAATTTATTTATAAAAAAAATATATCTTTGTTGCTGCTCATGTGCATGGCAGTAACTTTCCTTTTTTCTGTTATTTTTATAGATTTACATACCTCTCATGAATGTACAGGACATTTTTGCGCAACATGCGAAAACCTTAATTATGCATGTAAGGTTATCAAACAAATGGGTATGTCTGTAAAATCAATTAACACCGCACCTCTTATTTCCGCTGCATTTTTAATGTACAGCTTACCTGTCTTGTATTCACTTAAAAAACATATTACACTGGTAAATTTAAAAGTCAGACTTGATGATTAAATCACCTCCATTATTTATGCATGAATTAAAATATTCAATTATAAACTTTGGAGGTTTAACATGAAAAAAATATTAACTGTTATTTTGGTTGTGCTTTTAGCATCAGCCTTATTTGGATGTACTCAAAACCAAAATACATCGGATTTTTCCGCAGAAAGTGAAAATAAAGAAAAAATTAAAATAGTAACAACCCTTTTCCCCCAGTATGACTTTGCACGCCAAATCGCAGGTGATAAGGCCGAGATTACCCTGCTGCTTCCTCCCGGAGCGGAAAGTCATTCTTTTGACCCTAAACCCTCGGATATTATCACTATAAATAATGCTGATATATTTATTTATACCGGAAAATATATGGAGCCCTGGGCTGAGAAAATAATTCAAAGCACCGACAGTGACAGCATAAACATATTAGATGTATCAAACGGCATAACTCTTGAAAAGGAAGAGCACGAACATGAAGAAGATGAATATGAAGAAGATGAAATTGAAAATTCCGGTGAGCATGGAGGCGACGAACATAATCACGAATATGACCCGCATATCTGGACCAGCCCTGTAATGGCTAAAAAGATGGTTGACAACATAGCGGCTTCACTTTGTTATGTTGACTCGGAAAATGCATCATATTATAAATCCAATGCTGAAAATTACAAGAAACAGCTTGATGAACTTGATAGCGAATTTAGTGATATAGTAAGCACCGGTGTGCGTAATAAAATATATTTCGGAGGAAGGTTTGCCCTTCATTATTTCACGGAACAATACGGATTGGAACACGAATCAGCTTATGACAATTGCTCATCTGAAACAGAACCTAACGCCCGTGACATTGCCCAAATTATAGATGAAATCAAGGAGAATGAAATTCCGGTAATATATTATGAAGAATTGACGGATCCGAAAGTTTCAAGAAGCATAAGTGAAGACACAGGTGTGGAAATGCTGCTGTTTCATTCATGCCACAATATATCAAAGGATGATTTTGAAAAGGGTGTGACATACCTGGACTTAATGAAACAAAATGCTGAAAATTTAAGGAAAGGGCTTAATTGACATGACACTAATTGAATGTAAGGGTTTAAACCTTCATTATGATAATCATCAGGCCGTAAAAGACGTAAGCTTTTCTGTAAATGAAGGCGACTATCTGTGCATTGTCGGGGAAAACGGCTCCGGAAAAAGCACATTGCTGAAAGGACTCCTGGGACTCAGGAGTCCCTCCTCAGGCTCCATTCTATTTAATGGAATAAGGCAAACACAAATAGGATATCTTCCACAGCAAAATCCCGTGCAGAATGATTTTCCTGCTTCAGTCTTTGAAGTTGTGCTTTCGGGCTGTCTCGGCACAAAAAGGTTAAATCCTTTTTACGGCAGGAAAGATAAACAAAGGGCTAATGAAAATATAGAAAAATTAGGAATTGGAAATCTAATAAAAATATCGTACAGGGATTTGTCAGGAGGACAGCAGCAAAGAGTGCTGCTTGCCAGAGCCCTTTGTGCAACAGAAAAGCTTTTATTGCTGGATGAACCTGCCTCAGGACTTGATCCTGTTGTAACATCAGAGTTATACCAGCTTATTGAAAATCTTAACAAGGAACAGGGAGTAACGATAATCATGATTTCACACGATATATTAAGTGCTGTAAAATACGCCAATATTATTTTGCACATGGATACATCTCTGAAATTTTTCGGAACTGTTGACGAATATAAAGAAACCTCTGTTTTTAAACGAATGATAGGAGGTAATGTATGATTAACATTCTTAATGAGCTGTTTTCTTATACTTTCATAACCCGCGCGCTGCTGGTTGGAATCCTGGTTTCTCTGTGTGCATCCATGCTGGGAGTAAGCCTGGTATTAAAAAGATACTCCATGATTGGAGATGGGTTGTCTCATGTGGGCTTCGGCTCTCTGTCCGTGGCAATGGCATTAAATCTGGCACCACTTCAGGTTTCAATACCAGTTGTAGTCCTGGCAGCGTTCCTGCTTTTAAGAATAAGTGACAGCGGAAAAATTAAGGGGGATGCTGCAATTGCTTTAATTTCCAGCAGTTCTCTTGCCATAGGTGTTATTGTTACCTCGCTTACCACAGGCATGAATACGGACGTATGCAACTATATGTTCGGAAGTATACTGGCGATGGAAAAAAGCGATGTCTATCTGAGCGTAGTATTGTCTGTGATTGTATTGGTATTATACGGTTTGTTTTATAACAAAATATTTGCGATTACCTTTGATGAGAATTTTGCCAGGGCAACCGGGACGAAGGTGGAAAGATACAATATGCTGGTAGCTCTTTTGACCGCTCTGACTATTGTTATCGGAATGAGACTTATGGGCGCTTTGCTCATATCAAGCCTTATCATATTTCCCGCCTTAACTTCTATGAGGATATTCGGAAGCTTTAAAGGTGTAATAATCAACTCTGCCGTATTGTCAATGATATGCTTTTTTATAGGAATCGTATTTTCATTCCAATATAACATCCCTGCCGGAGCAAGTGTTGTTGCCGTAAACCTTATGGCATTTATTGCAGCGGCTTCCTGGGGAGCCTTTAAAAAAATCGGGAGGTTAAAATAATGAAGGCGCTATTATGTTCCATTTTAATCATCATGATTCTATTTACAGGATGCTCGAAAGAAAATAAAACAGAAAAACAAACAAATGAAACTTTTGAACAAAATGGTGAAACGAACAAAGCAGACAATTCCAAGACTCTCACAGAGCAGGTAATGGACAATGAACTTAAGAGTTCCCTGAAAAATGCTGAAGGGGATGAAATAATACTGAAGGATAAGCTTTTTATATCCCAGTGTAATGATATTTACCTTAACCCTGACGAATACATGGATAAAACAATAAGATGGGAAGGTATCTATACGGAGTCAACAAATCCTGAAACAGATGAAGTCTATAAATTTGTCATACGGTACGGACCCGGATGTTGCGGAAACGATGGTACCGCAGGCTTTGAAATTTTATATGAAGGAGAATCTCCCAAGCTGAATGACTGGGTTGAAGCTGTGGGAAAAATTGAAATGATAGAGGAAAACAAAAGCCAATTTGTTGCCATACGCTTGTCTGAACTTAAGGTATTGGATGTCCGGGGTCAGGAGTTTGTATCAAACTGACACAGAATTTAGAACTGTATTTTTATATTGAAGAAAAAACCTTAAAATGATATAATAATCAGGACATTACAGTGAGTAGAAAGTTGGAGGAACATGAACCAAAAAATAAAAGAGGTTGTAAATACGGAAGATACAAAGCTTTCAGGAGATAAAATTATAGAATTAAGGAATAACAACGAACAATACTTTATTATGAACGGAAGAAGAAAATCCTATCACATCTTAACCTACGGCTGTCAGATGAACGAGCATGATTCGGAAAAAATAGGCGGTATGCTTACATCCATTGGCTATGAGGAAACTGATGATGAAAAAAATGCGGATTTAGTCATATTCAACACCTGTCTCATAAGAGAAAATGCCGAACTCAGGGTTTTCGGAAAGCTCGGAGAGGTAAAGGGCTTAAAAAGAAACAGACCGGACATGGTAGTGGCTGTGTGCGGCTGCATGATGCAAAAGGAAGAAATACGCCAAAAGCTTTTAAAATCATTTTCTTTTGTGGATATAATATTTGGTACAAACACCATACAGGAGCTTCCCGGATTAATTTATGATGTGGAGGTTAATAGTAAAAAAAGCGTTGATATTATAGACAATACAGAATTAATATATGAAAATATGCCCAAAATAAGAAAGTTCAAGTACAAAGCACTGGTAAACATAACATACGGCTGCAACAATTTCTGTACCTACTGCGTTGTACCTTATGTAAGAGGAAGGGAAAAAAGCAGGCTTCCTCATGAAATTATTAATGAGGTAAAAACGCTGGCAGAAGACGGATGCAAGGAAATAACCCTGTTGGGACAGAACGTTAACTCATACGGAAGTAATCTTGAAGATAAATGCACTTTTTCAGATTTATTGTATGAACTGAATAAAGTAGACGGCATTGAAAGAATACGCTTCATGACTTCACATCCCAAAGACTTAACTGATGATTTGATAAAAGCAATCAAGGAATGCGACAAGGTTTGCAACCATGTACATCTCCCGGTCCAGGCAGGAAGCAATAAAGTTTTAAAAAGAATGAACCGCCATTACACCAGGGAACATTATTTAAACATTGTGGAAAAATTAAAGAAGGAAATTCCGGATATTGCAATCACCACAGACATAATTGTAGGATTTCCCGGTGAAACCGAAGAGGATTTTCTGGAAACAATCGATATGGTTAAAGAGGTACAGTATGATTCGGCATTCACATTCCTTTATTCAGTGAGAGAGGGCACGAAAGCAGCGGAAATGGAAGACCAGGTACCTGACGAAACCAAGCACGAAAGATTTGAAAGATTGCTGAATGTATTGTATCCCATAGTTCTGGAAAGAAACAGCCGATGTATAGGAAAAGTATATCCCGTATTGGTTGAATCGGTCAGCAAAACCAGTGAGAACTACCTGACGGGGAGAACTGAGCACTTCAGACTGGTACATTTTAAAGGAAGTGAAGATTTAATCGGGGAAATTGTCAATGTTAAAATAACAAGTGTTAAGACCTTCCACATGGAAGGGGAGACAGAACAATAGAAAGGCGGTAAAAATGGCAAAATTTACACCTATGATGGAACAGTACATGAGTATAAAAAGTCAACACACGGACTGCATACTCATGTACAGGCTTGGTGACTTTTACGAAATGTTCTTTGAGGATGCAATAACTGCTTCCAAAGTTCTGGAAATTGCACTGACCGGTCGGGACTGTGGTATGGAAGAAAGAGCGCCTATGTGCGGTGTTCCCTTTCATGCAATCGACAGCTATATTCCAAAACTCATAGAAAACGGCTACAAGGTTGCCATATGTGAGCAGCTTGAAGACCCGGCAGAAGCAAAGGGAATTGTTAAGCGTGATGTTGTAAGAATTATAACGCCCGGCACAATAATTGATCAGAATATGCTTGAAGAAAAAAGCAATAACTATTTGTGCTGTACATATATAGACAAGGGCTTCGGAATGTGCTATGCGGATATTTCAACCGGTGATTTGTATGTTACGGAGAGTATTTCACTCAGTGATTTTGATATTAACAGCAACAAGAGGTTTGATTTATTAAAAGAGGAAATCTTTAAAATTAACCCTTCCGAAATAATATCAAATGCTCTGACAGGTGTTGAATCGATTGATTCAACGATGAGCTGTTTAGATATTTTGAGTTACAATGAATATAAATCACTTATTTTGAAGCATTTCAACGTTGTGTCTCTGGATTCCTTCGGTCTGTCTGATAACAATTATGCGGTTATGTCACTGGGTATGCTTATCAATTATTTGTATAAGACCCAGAAGACCTCTCTGGAGCAATTGAACAAGCTTCATTTCTACAATGTAGGAGAATATCTGTATCTGGATTCAAACACCAGAAAAAATCTTGAGCTCATAGAGACAGTTAGAGGGAAAAAAGGACAGGGTACCCTATATAATGTTCTGGACTACACGAATACAGCTATGGGCGGACGTCTCTTAAAAAAATGGATTGAGGAGCCGTTAAGAAACATTGGTCTCATAAATAGCAGGCTGGATGCGGTTGAAGAGCTCTATAACAGTGTTATGGTATCCAACAACATGAAGGAATATCTAAAGACTATATATGATATTGAGCGGCTCATAAGCAGAATTGTGTACGGAAACTGCAACGGCAGGGATTTAAATTCCCTGAAACAGTCTGTTTCCAGTCTGCCCGACTTAAAATCAGAAATATCAAATCTGAAATGCAAAATGTTTGCTGATATTTATGAAAGCTTTGATACTTTAAATGATATATACGAGCTTATTGACAAATCAATCGTGGACGAGCCTCCTGTTTCAGTAAAAGAAGGCGGAATTATCAGGCAGGGCTACAACAATGAACTGGATGAAATAAAGGAAATCACAATCAACGGAAAAAACTGGATTTCAGAGCTTCAAAGCAAGGAAAGACAAGCGACCGGCATCAAGAATCTGAAAATAGGATACACAAAGGTTTTTGGATATTATTTAGAGGTAACTAAATCCTACATGAATCTGGTTCCGGATTATTACATCAGGAAGCAAACATTGGCAAACTGCGAACGATATGTTACTCCCGAGTTAAAGGAAATGGAAGCCAAAATCCTGAATGCCGACGAACAGCTTATGAAGCTTGAATATGATTTGTTTCTTCAAATCAGGCAGCATATAAAGGAGCAGGTTGTAAGAATACAGGAAACAGCATACAACATAGCGGTAATAGACGCTTTAAATTCTCTTGCCATAGCTGCTGTGAAAAATAACTATATAAGACCTGAAATGAATAATAAGGGGTATATTAAAATTACTGACGGAAGACACCCGGTTATTGAAAAAATAATGAAAAACGAAGTATTTGTTCCTAACGACACCTTCATAGACAACAAGGAACAGAGAATGTCTATTATTACAGGACCAAACATGGCAGGTAAATCAACCTATATGAGGCAGGTTGCATTAATTGCTCTTCTTGCACACATAGGAAGCTTTGTTCCTGCTAAAAAGGCTGAAATATGCATATTGGACAAGATATTTACCCGTGTGGGAGCTTCGGATGATTTATCCCAGGGTCAGAGCACATTCATGGTTGAAATGAGCGAGGTTTCAAACATACTCAACAATGCTACTGAAAACAGCCTGCTGATTCTGGATGAAATTGGACGAGGAACAAGCACATACGATGGGTTAAGCATCGCATGGAGCGTAGTGGAATACATTACCAAGAAAATAAAGGCAAAAACCTTGTTTGCCACTCACTACCATGAGCTTTCAGAGCTGGAAAGCAAGCTGAAAAGTGTTAAAAATTACAGAATCCTGATAAAAGAAACCGATGATAAAATAATATTCTTAAGAAAAATAGCTGAAGGAAGCGTGGACAGAAGCTACGGAATTCAGGTTGCCAATCTTGCGGGACTTCCTGACGAGGTTGTTGCAAGGGCAAAGGAAATATTAAACCAACTGGATGAAAGTGATATAAACAAACCCTTTGCCAAAAAGAAAAAAGACAGGATTACTGATAATTTCCAGGTATCAATGTTTCAGGGCGATCCGATGGAAAGAAGTAAAAACAAGGAGTACAAGGACTTGACGGACAACATTAAAAATATAGATATAAACAACATAACTCCCGTAAAAGCATTTGCTCTCCTGAACGAATTAGTAGAAAAGGCTAAACACATTTAAGGCTAACCATATTTAAGAAGGTATATTATGACAAAAATACATTTGTTGGATAATGAGACAATTAATAAAATAGCTGCAGGCGAGGTTATTGAAAATCCCAGGTCAATAGTTAAGGAGTTAGTAGAGAATTCCATAGATGCAGGCGCTGATGAAATAATTGTTGAAATTAAAAACGGCGGTAAAAGCTTAATCCGCATTACGGATAACGGAAAGGGCATTGATAAAAATCAGGTGGAAGATGCGTTTAAAAGGCACTGTACAAGTAAAATTCTTTCTTCCGATGATTTAAGCTCTCTTCATACTTTAGGATTTAGAGGTGAAGCCTTGGCAAGTATTGCTGCTGTGGCTCATGTGGAAATGATAACCAGAACCAAAGAAGCATTGCTTGGCACAAAAATAACCATTGAGGGCGGAAATATTGTATCAAGGGAAGAGGCGGGATGCCCGGTAGGTACAATTATTACTGTCACAGAACTATTTTACAATGTTCCCGCAAGAAAGAAATTTTTAAAAAGCGATGCTTCGGAAAGCATCAATATTAATGAAGTAGTTGTTTCTCTTGCGCTCAGCAAGGAGAATATTTCATTTAAATATATTAATAACAATAACGTTGCATTTAAAACGCCTAAAACAAATAATTTCTTAAATACCATTTCAAGTCTTTACGAAAAGGATTTGTATAATTCGCTGTTAGAGGTTCAATTTGACAGCAGCAAATTAAAAATTACGGGCTTTACAACGAATTTAAATTATTACAGAGGCAGCAGAAAGCTTCAGATAGTCTTTGTAAACGGACGATACATAAAGCATAAAAGGATGAGCTACTTTATTGAAGCAGCTTACAACACACTGCTTCCTAAAAACAAGCATCCCGCATGCTTTTTAAAGGTAGAAATAGACCCCTCATTGGTGGATGTGAATGTGCACCCTGCCAAGACCGAAATTCGTTTTCAAAACGAAGAGACTGTGCTTAATGAAATTAAGAGTGCAATTTTTTCAACGCTGCATTCAAACAGCATTATTAAAGAAGTAAAAAAGGAAACAATATTACATGACAGCCCAAAATCAGAAAATGTTAAGCCTTCTATCTTTGAAATTACAAGTGATAATGAAGAACAAAGAGCGGATTATATTTTCAGAGAAATTAACCAGGATGAATACAGCAATTTGAAATTTACGGAAGTTAATTTAAACATGAATCCTGAAAATATTTTTGATGAAGCTATAAATAAAACATGCGAAGAGGAAAAAGAACATTCTAAAGAGGAAGCTTTAAAGAGTGAAGCTACGGAAAGTGAATACGAACCACAGCAGCAAAGTTTTATTGAAGTTGAAAAAGACGGACGAAAGCTTCCTGAGCTTTCGGTTGTTGGCATATTGATGGATACCTACATAATATGCGAAAATATTGAGAAAACTGAAATGTATATGCTTGACCAGCATGCTGCGCACGAAAGGATAAACTATGAAAGATTTTTAAATCAATACAATTCAAGAAAAATCGTTCAGCAGGAACTTTTGATGCCCGAGGTAATCAGCCTATCCTATGAAGATTACTACACAGCCGTAAATAATAAAGAAATATTTGAAAATTTAGGTTTTTTTATTGAAAACTTTGGAATAAATGCTATACTGATAAATAACATACCTGTTATTTTCAAGGATTCAAACATAAGAGATATATTTTATATAATTCTTGACGCTTTGAAAAACAGTGACAGTACAGATATAAACCTGTCTATTGACAAGATAATAAAAAATGCATGTGTTAAGTCGGTTAAAGCGGGGGATAAGCTGCATATTCAGGAGGTCAAAGCGCTTTTAAATGATCTGGGCAAAACAGATAACCCCTTCACATGCCCTCACGGAAGACCGGTGATAATAAAGATGACAAAATACGAAATTGAAAGAATGTTTGAAAGAATACAAAATTAGAGAGAATTAATAGATGAATAATAAGATAATAGTAATTGTAGGGCCCACGGCCGTTGGAAAAACATATGTATCTGTTGAACTTGCGAAAAGGCTTAATACAGAAATAATTTCAGCGGATTCTATTCAAATTTATAAAAAGATGAATATAGGCTCTGCTAAGATTACAAATAATGAAAAGCAAGGAATAGTTCATCATATGATAGATATAGCAGATCCTGATGAAAATTATTCCGTTTCTGATTTTAAAGAAGATTCCGAAAACATTATAGACAGCATGCTAAGTAACGAAAAAATCCCTATTATAGTAGGCGGAAGCGGTTTATATGTTAATTCTCTTGTTTACGATTTAGATTTTGGAAGGGTTAAATCAGATGATAAACTGAGAGATTACTATAATCAATTTGTTATGGAAAATGGGGAAGATTCACTATATGAAAGGCTTAAGCAAATCGACCCTGAGTCGGCGGATAAAATTCACAAAAAAAATATAAAAAGGGTTATACGTGCTTTAGAGGTATACGATATAACAGGGACTAAATTTTCTGAACTGAACACAGATATTAGAAAACCAAGCAATAAATATGAATGTATTTTAATTGGACTTTCTATGAACAGAAAGGTTCTTTATGAAAGAATTAATCAACGTGTAGACAAAATGATTGAAGATGGTCTGATTGAGGAGGTAAAAAGCCTTCTGAATAAAGGATATACTAAAAATCTTGTTTCAATGCAGGCTATTGGATACAAAGAAATAATCGATTACCTTGAAGGAAATTCCACCCTTGAAGAAGCTGTAAATATACTTAAACGCAACACCAGAAGATTTGCTAAACGGCAATACACGTGGTTCCTGAAAGATGAAAATGTGAAATGGTTTGAAATAGAGGATATTAAGCAAATTGATTTGACTGTTGATGAAATATATGATTTTTTAAGCAAACATATATAAGGAGGAAAGTATGAATAACATTAATTTACAGGATTCTTTCTTAAATACCGTAAGAAGAGAAAAAATAACCATTACAGTTTTTTTAAATAATGGATACAAGCTTACGGGAACTGTAGCCGGCTTTGACAACTATGTGGTTTTCATTGAAACAGATAAAGGTCAGCAGTTGGTTTACAAACATGCAATTACATCAATACTGCCTTTCAGGCAGGTAAAACTATTTAACAATGAAACTATAGAGGAGTAATAATGTCGACAGAAAATATATTATGTAAACAGTTTGGCGTTAGCAGAACTGTTTTTGATTATGTGAAAAAAATTGAAACTGAAATTAAAGAAAAAAGCTTTGGGAAAATAGAAGAAATCAGAGAGTATAATCAATACAAGGTCATAAGCGCCATGCAGGAGCATAAGCTTGATTACACTAATTTTTATTGGAATACCGGTTATGGCTATGATGATCCGGGAAGAGAGAAAGTAGAAAAAATATTTGCCTCTGTTTTTCATACTGAGGATGCATTGGTGCGTCCATCAATAGCATCCGGAACTCATGCTTTATATTTAACACTGTCAGCTCTGTTAAACTATGGAGATGAAGTCATTGCAATATCAGGGCGCCCTTATGACACAATGCTTACAGTTCTTGGGCAAGAGGGAAACGAGCCAGGCAATTTAAAGGAAGCCGGAGTAAACTATAAAGAAATTCCTCTATATAACAATGATATAGACTGGGAAAGTGCGTTAAAGGAAGTAACGATGAAAACTAAGCTTTTGATGATTCAGCGTTCAACCGGCTACAGCTTCAGGCCAGCCTTGACTTTGGAAAAAATAAAAAATGCAATAGAAAAAATCAGAGAGGTTTATCCCAACATTTATATAATGGTCGACAACTGCTATGGCGAGTTCATAGAAGAAATTGAACCGTCAGATATAGGTGCGGATGTTGTAATAGGCTCTTTAATTAAGAACCCCGGCGGTGGAATTGCACTGTCGGGAGGATATGTTGCAGGTAAGAAGGTTATTATTGACAGAATAGCCAACCGTCTGACAGCTCCCGGAGTAGGAAGAGAAATAGGACTTACATACGGAAGCACAAGAAACACATTGCAGGGATTATTTTTTGCTCCTCACATAGTATCAGAAGCTTTAAAGGGAGCGATTTTATTCGGCGGAGTGTTTAATTCACTGGGCTTTGAAATAACCCCCACATTAGATGATAAAAGAAGTGACATAATTCAGGCAATTAAATTTAATAATAAGGATATGGTAGTTAAAATATGCGAGGCGGTTCAGGCTGCATCTCCGGTGGATGCTCATGTGTCTCCCGTGCCGTGGGAAATGCCGGGATATACAGACCAGGTTATAATGGCCTCAGGTGCCTTTGTTTCCGGTTCCTCAATTGAATTAAGCGCCGATGCTCCCATGAGAGCACCATATATAGCTTATATACAGGGAGGTCTATTTTATGACCATGCTAAGCTCGGAGTGATGCTGGCACTTGAAAAGATGATGGAATTTGAAGAAATTAAGAAAATGGTTAATAATTAATGTTGTAAGTAATGGGAAAATATTATAAAATATATATGAATAGGTAGAACAGGGTATGGCTGACCATCCTGATGAAAGGAGGTAACTCTTTCATAGGAGGTGAGGCTGATGTCTATATTTGAAGCGCTAACATTAATGATTGCTTTTGCAACATTAATAGCAGTAGTTATAAATGGAAATGGACAAAAAAAGTAATTACCCTGTTGGCGCAGAGTAATTACATACTGATTTAAATCCATATTTAGGTCAGTCAGCGCTGACTGCCTATTCTTATCTTATGTATATTATAACCAATTTATACGATTAAATCAACAGTAAACTTTAAAATTATTTTTCAATATTTTCTTACAACAGCTTTCACAACTCCCAGTATATACGGCTCCTTAACAAGTATGGGATCCATTGAGCTGTTTTCAGGTTGAAGACGAACATGATCTTTTTCTTTATAAAAGGTTTTTACAGTGGCCTCATCATCTATCAGTGCAACTACTATATCGCCGTTATCGGCTGTATTTTGCTGGTTAACAACTACATAATCGCCATTCAGTATTCCGGCTTCAATCATGCTTTCACCTTTTACCTTTAAAACATATGATTCCTTGTTTCCCACAAAATCAATGGAAAGAGGGAGTGTATCATCTACATTCTCAACAGCTAAAATTGGTTTGCCCGCAGCAACAGTACCTATAATCGGTACATTAACAATTTCTTTTTTTGGCATATTGCAGCATATATCATCAACATCAATTAGTTCAATAGCTCTTCGCTTATTATTTCCCTTTTTTAAATAGCCCTTTTCTTCTAAAGTATTTAAATGAGCATGCACAGAAGAAGTAGAACTTAAACCCACAGCTTTGCAGATTTCGCGGATAGATGGGGGATATCCCCTTAATGTTAATTCGTCTTTTATGTACTGTAATATTTTTATTTGCTTATCGCTTAAGCCTTCATAATTCATAGGTTCACCCCTTTGTTTTTCTATATTTTAACATAGAACATAAAAAAAATCAAACATTTGTTTGAAAAAAATAAAAAAAGTATTGACGGCGAACAAAAGTTCTGTTAAAATCAATGTAGAAAATATGTTCGAGGTGCATTATGATTCTACTAAATAAATACAAGGTTACCGATATTAAAAAGTTTAAGCGATTTATTTCCATGTCAGTATTGTTTATAAGTATCTTAGTTTTTGCGTCAATGGCTACCTTGAAGGCGTATTCCGAAAATATACCTCAATTTAGCTATATAAGAGTAGAGAGAGGGGATACGCTTTGGTCTATAGCATCAAAAAATATGGAAGCAAAAGATATTAGAAAAGCTGTTTATGAAATTTCAAAATTAAATAGCATTAAAAACTCTTCCATTTATCCCGGTGACATAATAAAATTACCTGTTGACTAAACTGAGTAATTTATTGAAATTTCCATATTTTAATATGGAAATTTTTTTTGCCAATTCGATATCTATGTGTTATAATGAAATTTGCCATTTATATAAAAGGGTGAATTGATATTTTAAATGGATTCGAATAAATGAATAAATAATGTTAGGAGTGATGATTATGGATTCCGGCCCTTTACCTGAAACTAAAAAAATAAAGAAGTCATATTACGGGAACCATAATCATTTACTCTTATAAGATAAGGTTCCCGTAAAAAATTTGGGGTATTACCCTGTAGGAGGGAACAAAATGGATGAAAAAATATTAATGGATTTGATCGAACGAAAAAGATATATTGAACTAAAAGAAAAGCTGTCTGAAATGAATGCTGTAGATATTGCGGAATTACTGAATCCCTTGGAACATCCTATTACTTTATTGATTTTCAGAATGCTGCCTAAGGATATGGCAGTTGAAGTCTTTTCATATTTTTCATCAGAACAGCAGGCAGATATTATTAATGCAATAACTGATAAAGAGTTAAAATATATACTTGATGAATTATTTTTTGATGACATGATTGACCTTATAGAAGAAATGCCTGCAAACCTGGTAAACAAAATTTTAGCTAACTCTACACATGATGAAAGAAAGTTAATCAATCAATTTTTGAAGTATCCTGCTGATTCTGCAGGCAGTTTGATGACTATTGAATATGTGGAGCTAAAAAAAGAAATGACTGTAATGAAAGCCCTTAAGCATATAAAAGATATCGGCTTGAGCAAGGAAACGGTATACACATGTTATGTTACCGATGACAACAGAAAACTTGAGGCTATTATATCCTTAAGATCTCTGGTAGTTTCAGATGATGAAATTGTTATTAAAGACATAATGCACGAAGACATAATTTATGTCAATACTCACGATGATCAGGAAACCGTAGCAGGTATATTTAAGAAATATGGTTTTTTGGCATTGCCTGTGGTAGATATGGAAAATCGTCTGACAGGTATAATAACGGTAGATGATATAATGGATGTTATGGAGCAGGAGGCAACAGAGGACTTTCAAAGAATGGCCGCAATGTCCCCTTCAGAAGAAACTTATTTAGACTCAAGCGTCCTTACTTTAGCAAAGCAAAGAATTCCATGGCTGTTGATATTAATGATAGGCGGCGCATTTACAGGCGGCATCATTTCAAAATTTGAAAATGTTTTAAGCGCAGTTGTGGCACTCACAGCATTTATACCAATGTTGATGGATACAGGCGGCAATTCGGGAAGCCAGTCATCAACCTTAATAATACGTGGACTGGCAACAGGTGAAATAGCACTAAAAGACATATGGAAGGTTTTGTGGAAGGAATTCCGCATAAGCTTAATAGCGGGAACTACATTAGCAGCGGTAAACTTTGCAAAAAACATGCTGTTTGATAAAGTTGGAGTGTTAGTATCCCTGACAGTATCCTGCACCTTAATTGTAACAGTAATGGTTTCGAAAATTATTGGAGGCGTTCTGCCATTATTGGCAAAAAGATTAAAACTGGATCCTGCAATTATGGCGGGTCCGCTTATTACAACAATAGTAGATACAATAACCTTGATGGTATATTTTACAATTGCATCTATGCTGATGCAATTGTAGTTGAACTTAATATAAATATTTTAAAAAGATGCACAGATTTTATGCATCTTTTTAATTTTCGTTTAATGGGTTATGTTTAACGGCATCACGCAACTGGTTTTTATCAATATGAGTATATATTTGTGTTGTAGAAACACTTTCGTGTCCAAGAATTTCCTGCAAGGCTCGTATATCCACATGACCATACTGATACATAAGTGTGGCAGCAGTGTGGCGCAGCTTATGCGGTGAGTAGTGCTTACCAGACAGACCTGCTTCATTCAAATATTTATCAACCATGTGCTGTACACCTCTTTGTGTAAATCTGGTTTTTCTGTTGCTTAAAAATAATGCATTTTCATGACCGGGCTCAGCCTCCGGTCTTACGTTAAGATAATCTTCCATTGCCTGAATACAGACATCATTAAGATAAATTGTTCGTTCCTTGTTTCCCTTTCCTACAACTGTCAAAGTATCACCTTTAATTTTATCTATATCTATTCCTATAAGCTCGGATAATCGTAAACCGCAGTTCAAAAATAATGTGATAATAGCATAATCACGTTCTTTATTTGTTCCGTCAATAGAGGAGAGCATACCCTTTGATTCATCTAATGTCAAAGCAACCGGCAGACGGCTGTTCTTTTTAGGGGTTTCCAAATCAATCGCAGGATTTACAGGTATTAGCTTTACAATAGAATACAAATATTTAAAAAAAGAGCGAAGGCATGCAATTTTTCGAGCCTTGGTTCTGTTAGTATTATTTCTTTCCCTGTCTATAAAAGCAATAAAGGAGTGAAGATCCATAATATTTACTTTTTTCAGAGTATCCAAAGTAACAAGGTTAATATCAATTTCCTCAAATACATCTACCTGGGAGGATAGCTTGTATCTTATCACAAGAAATCTGTAAAAGGTTCTAAGGTCAAGAAAGTATTCACTGACAGTCTTATCAGATCTGCCTTTGACAGATAACATATATTCCAAAAAATCACTCATGGGAGCAGGGCACAGGTCATTATAATTAATATACATAGTTTTCTCCTTAGCACAATAAAATAGAAATGTCGCAAAATCTTTACAATATTATATACAAAAGAGTTAATTAATACAAGGTATATTTTGTAGTTGTATAACGAATAATTTCATGTTAAAATATTGCTAAGAAAAGTTTAACTAACTAATTTTTAACTCTTACATTAATATGAATATGAATATGTTAATTTCCCTTAATAAAAATATAGGCAATCGTCAGGATAATAAATTAATTTATGTTTAATGATTGAGAAGGTGGAAAATGATTGCCCGGCATGTAATTGTTTATGCGATGTTTGATTTAATTTAACTAACTATACAAGGATGTGATTGTGTGAAATATCGTAAGTTTTTTTTAGCAATGATAGGCATAGTTATTATAAGTAGTTTAGCAACATTAGCATCTCCAGTACTAATACAAATATGGAGCAGGGATAACATAGGTTTTACGAATCAAAGAATTATAGGTTTGGTAGTAGTTTTATTAATTGCTGCGGCTATAGAAATGGTATTCATATGTATTAGAGAAAAATTTGCAAAAAACTTTAATATCAAAAATTGTACTACGATGCTAAATAGTATGTTTAATATGAAGTATGATGAAATCAATGAAAAAGGTCCTATGAATTTAATTGAGAGGATAGCTATTTCCGTAAATAGTTTCTATTCTTACTATACGGAAGATGCTATTAAAATCTGGTCAAGTCTTGCTATTATGGTTTCATTAATTTTAATGGTATTTTTTATTAACCCTACAATTGCTGTTGTTTTAATTACAATTATTCCAATTAATTACTTTGGTTATAAATTTCTTAACAAAGAATTAATGTTACGTTCTAAGAAAATGCAGGAAAGCACTTCATCAGGATGGCAGGAGATCCTTTCAATAGTAAGCCAGACAGACTATTTAAAACAGTTACCTGATTATGAAAGATTATTTGAACAGTTTGACCCGTCCTTAAAAAAAATCTATGGTTCTATGGCGGATATTAATATCTATGCCCAGATTTCAAGCGCTCTGTTGAAATCAATAAATAATATAACAAGCGTTTTGATTATGGTTTTTCTGGTAATGGACTATGTAAAATTAAATCAAAGCCCGGTGGTGTTAATCCTGTATACAATAATTTTGCCCTTGTTTTTTAGCCAGATTAATCAGTTAACTCATTCCAATTTAAACAAAAGAGACATGATTAATTCAAAAAAATTTATAGAAGAACTAAATCAAAGCAGAGAATCTGATGGGCTTATTGATATAGAATCAATAGAAACTGTTGATTTGCAAATAGATGCTCTTATGATAGAGGATCGGGTATTATCTAAGAACATTAACGGCAGCTATAAAAAAGGAAGCATAGTATGGATAAAGGGTTCCAGCGGAGCAGGAAAGTCAACTTTACTCAAGTTAATACCAAAGTTTAGAGAATCAGATAAAATAAAGATAAATGAGATTAATATTGCTAAAATCACTAATAAAAGCATTCGTTCGAGTGTTGAGTATTTGTCACAAAGCGTTCCAATAATCAAAGGCACTTTAAGAGATAATTTGTTTTTAGGAAAAAATTACTCCTTAGAAATTGAAAACGATTTATTAAAAGACCCTATTTTGCACACAATATTAGAAAATAAAAATATGGATACTGTAATACTTGAGGGAGGGAGCAATCTTTCAGGCGGAGAAAAACAAAAAATAGCCATAGCCCGAGCTCTATATAATCATTCGGATGTTCTTATTTTAGATGAAATAACTTCAAACATAGATAAAGAGAGTGCCAATGACATATTTGACAGAATAATTGCTGATAGTAATGATAAAATAACATTTATCATTACCCATGATGACCTTTCGGAAAAATACTATAACATTATTTTAAATTTGTAAATATCTAAGCAGTAGTTAATGTATTAATGTAAATGAAGGTGTAATTGGTCGAAGAGAAAAATAACTTTCGTTAAAACGCAATTTAAAGCCTCGTTTTTATAAGCAATATTTCCAAAATGTAAATCGGACTGTTAAAGAATGTTATAAATATGATTATGCTGTACAATTAAATTATAACTGTGAGTAGTGACAGATTAAGCAAGATTAATCCAGGAAGCTTATTAATAAATCAATTAACAAAAAATGTCGCAAAATATTTAAGCGTTGAAATTTAAGTATATACAGAGCCCACTCCATGATATTTGTACATTATGTCGCAAAATAGATATTTTGCGACATAAATTACGCTATTTAAAGTGGAAGCCTTTTAAGTTTCCACCCATTCTCTTTCTTCTCTCTCAATTAAAATCAAACAGTTTAGATCATTTATATTAACATTTAAACATCTACCGGAGAATTTAGAATGCGAATTTTGTCAATTCTTCACTATTTCCTCAGTAATAGAAACTAATCATGAATTTAAATTAAACATATTTTTTGATTTCTTGTGCGTACTTTATTTGGTTCGAGATAAGCAACCTTTTGTTCATTCATCAACTCTTTAATTGCTTTTAATACAGTAGCCGTAACCTTGGTATATCCCATAGCAACTGCGAGTTCGTATGATGAAAGATTTCCTTCCTGTTCCAGTGTCTGTAAAATTAAATCTTTAATTTGAGACAAACTACGTCTGGTTTTAATTCTTTTCTGTTTTTCCGATTCTCCTGATATAAGAAAATTCTTATGTATCGGTAGAATTACTGTAAAATAGCTTCTGTCCTCGTCTGTTTCAAAAATCGGCAAATCCGAACCATTGATTTCCATTGCCCTCAAAATTGTAGGTATCCCTGTATTACGACCTTCAATCAATTTCAATTCTTTAAGAAAATCACCAATTCTACGGTTACGATATCTTCTGGAAATCATACGTCTGTTTTTTATATCTTCATCCGTTATGGTACGATCCGGTCCGGGTAGGCTTGTGATTTCCATTTTTTCAGGTGTTACCATTACTGTAATAGGTTCTCCGATTTGATATGATCGATGATATACGGCATTGGATAACACTTCCTCTACAGCTGCATATGGAAAGTTATAAATGCGCTCCGCTTCTGCCCGTCCTGGAATTTTTGTTATTTTCTCTTTAATTATATAGTTTTTAATATAGCTCAAGGCATCTCTTAACTGACGGTCTAATGGACCTGTTAATATTTTTTCCGTCATTCCTTCGCCGGTTTGGTCCGGCTTATCAACAACCTCTATCCTCGCATAAGCAAAAAAGTTATCCGGACGTTCATTGAAGAACATCAAACCAACGTTCAATGGCTTTCGAAGTTCAGAAGAACCGCCAATCAATTTCATAGCCGTAGCAGTTTCTTCGACAGGTCGGTTTAATGAGGAATCATACAAATCACTACCAACAGAATATAAAAATTCCGAAATCAAACTGGACTTCAAATCTTCGATATTCGCAGACATATTTGGCCGATCATCATAAGGAACATTATTTGTAAGCATAAATAGTTCTTTTTCTTCCAACTGATTGGCTCGGATGCTGTGTGACATTTTTCTTATGTAATATGCCTTATCACCTCTTGCAGATTTTTCTGTAGGAAAAGCAACCGGGCACTTGTAAGGTCTGGATTCTCCTCCTGGTATCCACAAGACAATAATCTCTTTTCCTTCAAAGCTTATCTGTTCGACAACAGGAAGGTATCTTGGCTCAATCAAATTGCATTTTTGCAATAGTTCCCTGTTAATGCGATCAATAGAATTTTTCTCCAGTCCCTTGACTGGAACTACAGGCATACCATACTTTTCTTCTACACCAATGATAATATAGCCCCCGCCCCAATTGTCTATATCATTTGCAAAAGCACAAATCGAATGTAAAATCGGCTCCGGATTCCAGTCAGCTTTGTATTCTACACGCGCATTTTCTACAACTCTGCGATAAATTAAATCCGAAATATTTATTGGTAAAGACATAAAATTCCTCCTAACATACCCCTTTAACATACCCC
>DHUT01000050.1:67982-71392 GCA_002409285.1 Firmicutes bacterium UBA5227
ATACCCCTTTAACATACCCCTTTATTTTATCATTATATGATTATTATTACTTGCTGTCAATTAATTTTATGAAATCACTAAAATTCCTTTAGTAACCAATTATAATTGGATCTTATTACATTGCAGTCCAAATATATCCTGTACATCTTTTTCGGCGATTTCTCTTTTACTTTTCTTTCCTGCATTTTTTAGCATGCTGTCAAGCTTCTGTTCCACTGATTTCTTTATTAACTCTTTACTGTCAATGCTTCGAAGTTCAAAGAAAAGCATCGGATTGGTGTCAAATCTTGCTCCTATACCGTACAAAGCAGCAGCCACATGCTTGCACATACTTGCCCAGTCAGGGCAGCTGCAGTCAAAACGTATTTCTTTTGGTGAAGGGAATAATCCATATTTTTTATCCTTGAACAATACCTCTAATTCTTCAGGAAATTTTCCTTCAAGCAGTTGCTCCAGGGAGTCAATCCTGTTATTGCACAAAGAAATGACCTGTTTCCATTTTTCATCCGATAGTGGATCAATTAAAATTTCAACATCATACGGCTTTGCTCTGCTGCCCTGAACCTTTGCTGTCACAATACCCTTAGTTATTTTTAAATCTAACACCATGTTAGTTCGAACATAGCTTTTGCCCCTACCTATTCTGTTTTCATAGTCTGCGTAGCTCTCCAAATTTAAATTCCACGCTTTACCCCACCAGCTTTTGGCAAGTGTTCTTCCCTCAATTATTATGGGTTCAATATCCGGATTTTTCTTTCTAAGTTTTATCAGGGATTTATTTGCTTTTTCCCTTTTTTCTGCTGCCGATACATATTTGTCAAATCCTCCATAACTCATTTAATATCACCGCCTAATGCAAATATTTTCATCAGCTCATCGTTATTATATTCTGTTATCCACTGTTCTCCTGCAGATGTTAAGATATCTCCTGATAATTTTTGTTTTTCTTCAATAATTGCATCAATTTTTTCTTCGATTGTACCGCTTGTTACAAATTTATGAACCATTACATTCTTGCTCTGTCCAATTCGGAAAGCACGATCTGTTGCCTGATTTTCTACAGCCGGGTTCCACCATCTGTCAAAATGGATAACGTGATTGGCAGCAGTCAGATTAAGCCCTACTCCGCCGGCTTTAAGAGACAGAACCATGTACGGAATATACTTTTCGCTGTTAAATTCTTTAACTATTTCATTACGTTTTTTCACAGGTGTACCTCCATGCAGCACAAAGCCTTCCCTGTGGAACACTCCGCTTAAAAATTCAGATATAGGCTCTGTCATTTCTTTAAACTGAGTAAAGATTATAACTTTTTCTCTTTTTTCATATATGGTTTCACATATTTCCTTCAGCTTTTCAAATTTTCCGCTTTGATCAGCCTTAAACTCTTCTCTGCCCAGGTATTGATCAGGGTGATTGCAAATTTGTTTAAATTTCATTATGCTTGATAAAACAAGTCCCTTGCGTTCAATTCCTTCAGCTTCTTCAAGTTTTTCCTGAATTTGATCAATCAACTGCTTATAAAGGACAATTTGTTTTTTTGTAAGGTCTGTATATTCATTGATTTCTATTTTGTCCGGTAAATCAGAAATAATACTTTTATCGGTTTTAAGCCTTCTCAGCATGAAGGGCTGTATCATTCTGCGGAGCTTAGCATAGCCTGCGTAATTGTCATTAAGCTCTTTTGTAAAATTAGTAAACTCTTTGGCATTTCCCAGCAACCCCTGATTCAGAAAATCATACAAAGACCAAAGGTCACTCAGCCGGTTTTCAATAGGAGTTCCCGTCATAGCAATCCGCATCTTTGAAGGAATTGACTTTATAGCTTTTGTCTGTTTTGTTCCGGGATTCTTTATAGCCTGGGCCTCATCCAGAATCAGGTAATCCCACTGCCTATCTTTTAATTCCTCCAGCCTTACAGCCATGCCATAGGTTGTGATGTATAAAAACCCACCTTCTCTTAACTGAATTGTTTCCGTACCTTTTAAACTGCTTTTATGAAGCACCTGGTATGGCATTTCCGGTGCAAACTTTTCAATTTCTTTCTGCCAGTTACCTATCAGCGAAGCAGGAAGAATAAGCAATGCCTGTCCCCCTTCATTTACACGGTGATACTCTAAAAAAGCAATCATCTGAACAGTCTTGCCTAATCCCATATCATCTGCGAGACAGGCGCCGAAACCAAACTGAGACATCTGATTAAGCCAGTGGTATCCGTCTTCCTGATACTCTCTTAACTTTGCGTAAAAGGTTGGTGCTATATCCGCTTTACCGCACTTTTCAGGATGAAGCATTGTTTGTCTGAGTCCTTTTAGCCACTGACCATTTGATACAGATATTTCAATCTCATCATCCTTCAAGCCCAGTAATTCAACTGCATTTAATTCCAGCCTCATGGCATCGCTCAGCGTAAAATCTTCATCTTCAGGAAGATCCTTAATTTTTTCAAAGGCGTCAAGCACTTCCTCCAGTCTTTTTTTGTTAATTTCAACCCATTTACCCTTATATTGAATCAGCCCTTCAGACATCTTCAAGAACTCTCTTAATTCCTGCTCAGTTACCTGCTCCCCGCCTAAAGTGATAGAAGGAGAAAATTCCATAATTGCAGACAGACCTACATTAGCAGGTTCTTTTTCACCAACCTTCACCGACATACCTATGGAGTTACTCTTTTTACGCCACCAGTCCGGAACCCGGCACATAATTCCGGCTTCTTCATAAACAGGTATTTCCTTTAATACCGTGTATGCTTCCTCTGCTGTCAGCCTTATGGGAGAAAATAATTCACCGCTTTCAAGAAGCCCTGAAACAAACGTACTTTTGTCAGCAGCTTTTATAACTGTTGAAATAAGAGAAATCAACTTCTTTTCATCCCCCTTAAATTCAGACAGAGCATTTTTTAACGGAGTATGTATAGCTCGTTTGCTTTTGACTGCCTTTGTAGAATAGGTAGCCATAAATGCAAAAGGATATTGCTCATCTTTATTTTCAACCAGGTGAAAAAATATTCTGCCTGCAACATTTATATTAGAATTGTAATCAGCAAAATATCTTGCTGCTGTACCATCATATTTTTTAATTTCCGATTTAAAAACGTTCAATAAAGATTTCCATAATTCTAAAAGCCAGTCAGCGTCAATATATTCCATTCCAACAGCAAAGGGAACCTCATCTATTAACCGGCTTATTTCTTCTTCTGTAAGTTCTACCTGCACGTCTTCCCTGCTTAATTCAATATCAGGCTGTCGGCTTATTTTTTTTATAAGAAGTTCGGCTATATACCACAGGTATTCAATAGAAGGAGAAAACCACACCTCTTTATTTGAAAAACCAAGATGGAATAAAGCTGCATATTTATCATTATCAAAAGATGTTTTCCATGTCTTCAGCCAATCCGGCTGCTGCTCCGA
>DHUT01000050.1:71661-71798 GCA_002409285.1 Firmicutes bacterium UBA5227
TTTTTTTGATTTAACATGTAATTTACTCATCAATATAACTATTTTACTATCTTTTTTCCCATTTTACAATTATATTTTTTATACCTGATTGTATAAATATGTTCCATTATAAGACTGAAAGCACCGAAGAACCGTTT
>DHUT01000050.1:72027-72975 GCA_002409285.1 Firmicutes bacterium UBA5227
TTTTTATTGATAATTTACAGCTTATGAATTATAATAACATTAAAAAGAACAAGGAGTTGGATATATGAGTGATTTATCTTTTAATAATGATAATAGGGATTATGAAGTATTAAACGGTGAAATAATTTATATGACCCCAAGACCTGTTCCAAACCATAATACAGTGATAGTCAATCTTTCGATTATATTTGGAAATTATTTAAGAGGGAAAAAGTGCAGGGTGTTTGCTGATGGTGTGGATGTGTACTTAGATGAAAAAAATAATGTTATCCCTGATTTAATGATTGCCTGCAACCGCGATATAATTAAAAGTAACGGTATTTATGGAGCTCCGGATTTAATAGTTGAGGTTTTGTCTCCAAGTACTGCAACAAATGATAAAGGATATAAAAAAGATTTATACGAAAAGTTTTGCGTTAAGGAATATTGGATTATTGATATTTTAAGCAAGTCTATAGATGTATATTTATTGAAGGATGGAAAATACGTCTTAGATTTGGTCTATTCAATTTACCCGGATTATATATTGGAGAAAATGGCGGATGATGATAAGCAAAAGGTACAAACTAAATTTAAAACAAGCTTGTTTGATGACTTGATAATAGATTTAGAAGATGTGTTTTATGATATAGATTAATTTAACCGCAATTACAAACAAAGCCTGTATTTGTTTCAACAACAGGCTTTGTTTTATGTATAGATGGAAATATAGTAAGCTGATATATTCAATACATATTGTACAATATATATTGCCATAGTTATGCCGATTATGTAATTCATTAAATTTGGTATGGCATAGCGACCAAATTTTCTTTCAAGTTTATTTAACCATTTCATATAATTTTCCTTCCATATTTATTTATATTCATACATAGTCTTTTTTCTAATATATACTTAATGCATTATCACAGCCATGTTACAGGAATGCTTATATTTTTTTCATTAATA
>DHUT01000055.1:0-278 GCA_002409285.1 Firmicutes bacterium UBA5227
TTAGGCTATGGAGTGAACAGTAACCAAAATTGGTTACTGTCCACAGTTGATTGATTAGAACCGACATCAGGGACGTTTTGTTTAGAGGCGAATTGTAGTTTGGTGTGAATGAAACCAGATAATATAGACAATTATCTGGCTTTTTTAATTGAAGACATATGAACTTAGAACAAACTGCAAAATCGCCAACGAAGAATGAAGCCACGGGTACAATCGAGAACATATGGACTTTCAATAATTTCCCGACCTGGAATTTTGAAAAAATCATAGGGTAAACA
>DHUT01000055.1:529-4154 GCA_002409285.1 Firmicutes bacterium UBA5227
TAGAACTGCACAATTCTATTTTTTTGCAGTTAAAAAGCAGCGTACAGCCACACCAGCATGTACATATTCTGTTATGAACTAATTAAGCTGTATTTAATATCATCCTGTCTTGATTTTCAAGCCTTAACGTTTCTTTGTTACACACAGGACATAAAAATGCTTTGCCCTTGGTTATCTTATTTAGTAATTCAGCCTTGGTCAGCTTTTTGTACATAGGATTATTTAAAATATTAGTAAGCTTCTGAGCTAATTTAAGCTTTGTAGATTTATTTCTATTTGCATTTATTCCGTAATACCTGATTTTCACAAATCTAGTTGGTAATATATGCATTAAAAATCTCCTTATAAATTCAACTGCTTCAAGAGACATAATTTTTCGCTTTGAATTATCCTTATAATCCTTATACTTGAAAAACACCTTGCCGTATTCTACCTTAACTATTCTGCTGTCTGTTATTGCAATTTTATGCGTATACCTTGCCAAATACTCAATTATTGCATCAGCATTATCAAATGGCTTCTTTATATATGAATACCAACTGATACCGTACAACTTATTCACAAGAATTTTAAATTTATTAACATTTTTGTATTCTTCCGCATCACCATAAAATGCTAATTTCCCATTTTTATAATCATCTTTCAAATATGACATGAATTTCCCTCTGAACACTTTTGACAGAATCTTTACCGGAACAAAGAACTTTTCACTGCTCTTTTTCCATTTGTTGTCCTTAGTTAATCCACCGGCTGAAATTATCAGATGAATATGAGGATGGAAATCTAAATTTTGTCCCCAGGTATGAAGAACTGCTGTTATTGCAGGCGTTGCCCCCATATACTTTTCATCTTCACATAGCTTTTTTACTGCCTCTGCTGCAGCTTTAAACATGTTAGAATAAAGTACTTTCTTATTTTGAAGTACTAAACTATCCAATTCCTTTGGCAATGTTAATACAACATGAAAAGACTTACATCCTATCACTTCCGATTTTCTCTCGTTTGTCCACTGTTCTTTCCTAAAATTCTGACATAAAGGACAGTGTCTGTCTCTGCATGAATTGTAGGTTATTTTTTCATATCCGCAATTATCACATACAATTTTATGGTATCCTAATTTTTCTGTACGGCAGTCTTTTATGTGGTTAAATGCTTTTCTCTGTTCTGCTGACATATGATAACGTAAGTTAAACTGTTTTTCAAATTCATTAAATATATCCTGTATCGTCTTTACATCGCTCATGATATCATATCTCCGTCAAATGGACTTTTTATATTCATTAGCCCAGGGGATGCTATATGAAGATATACATTTGTACTTTGAATGGCTCTATGCCCTAATAGTTCCTTTATTTCAAATATACTCGCTCCTGCTTCAAGCATATGAGTTGCAAAGCTGTGTCGCAAGGTGTGTGATGTGATTTTTTTGTTGGTGCAATATTTATCTGCTACTTTAGTTATGTTATTTTTTATTGTTTTCTTTGTAATATGTCCGCTTTCATTTCTGTTGGATGGGAAAAGATAATCATCCGGTAAAAACTTATACCCGTATTTCTTCTTGTACTGCAATACATGGTGACGTAACATATTTAGACAGCGTCTTGATAATATTGCATATCTTGCTGAACCATTTTTACTTTTTGGAATATATATTTGCATTCTTTTAGAATCAATGTCTTTAACTTTGATTTCTACAACTTCTCCTACTCTCAAACCTGACGAATACATAGTGTACAAAATTACCTTGTACAAGTCATTTGGCATTAATTCAATAAATTCAACTACTTCTTCTTTGCTTAACACACTTGGAAGCGGAGCGTAACCTCTAAGGCGGGGAATTTTTTTATCACTCCATTGCTTTTCAAGTACCACTTCATAAAAATACTTTAATGCATTCCTATATCCGTTTACCGTTCCAATGCAATATTCTCTTTTATATCTAAGTTCTCTTAAAAATTCCTGGATGTCATCTAAGGTTATTTCTTCTGCATCTTTATTGATGCTCTTTAAAAAGGCCTTTATTTTGTAAGTGTAGCTTTCACATGTTTCTGCTTTAAGACCGCTCATTTCTAAGCACTTTTGAAGTTTTATTAATTGTTCCATTTGTCCTCCTATGATTTTGTGTTTTTTTCTCTGTTTAGAAATCATAAATCATAAAGGTGGACCTCGGATTATTTTTCTTATTGATTTTTCTTGGATGGTGTGGTATATTTTTTTCATAAAAGTAGGTGGTTTTGGATTCCTTTCGTATTTTTTTGTGGTGATTAAATATTAAGCGAATTTTCAAAATTTGTCTACTTTTATTTTTTATATCTTTATTTCTTAAAAAAAAGTTGAAGTACAAATTATACTCCAACATCTACTTACTTTGTTATTTTGTTTATTTTGTATTTCGCGAAGCGCTGCCACGGAGTGGCTTCGTGCTTCCTTCGGTCGGTAAAACTGTTCGACCGCAGAAACCGTCCCCGCTGTCTTTGCTTGCGTTGAAAAATAGACATTGTATTTTTAGATAGCAGGTTAGCTGTGAACAGTAACCTTAGATGTTGATATTCACTTGATCCTGTTACTCCAGCAGTCCTTAAATTACCAAATTCATAACGATTACCGTATGCTCTTTGGTTCCGTAGGTATTTTTCTGCCTGTTAGCTTCAACATATCCCATTTCACGCCAAAAATTATATCCTCTATGGTTTTCTTCTACTACACCAATCCTTAATAACTTGCCACGCTCTTCCATAATACGGGCTTTTATAAGAGCATGCAGTTTTCTTCCCAGGCCTTTTCCCCTTTCACCCGGGTCAATCATAAGCAGACCTATTATCCATTCTCCGTGCAGCACATAGTCCTTAACAATATCAATTACGGCAACCATGATATTTTCCTTATACACTCCCAGAACATATTTATCCTTCATCTCCTTGCCGGGAGGCAAATCAAATAGAATATTGTGTCCTGCACCCTTTTCAGGGGTTCTGCCTTCAACCAGCTCCGAAAAATCCGAACATCTTTCACACAAATCCTGAATGTCTGCCTCATCATCCTCTGTCAAAAGTCTGATATCATATTCTGAATTAACCATTATTATTATCCTTTCATTCAAAAATCATTTGGATATGCGGAATTCCGTCTTCTAAAAACTCCTCTGATACCTGTTTGAATCCTACTCGTTCATAAAATTCTTTTACATAGGATTGAGCCTCTATTTTTATTTTATCTGCATTCATTTTCTCCTTAGCAACCTTTATACCCTCAAGAATAATTCTTTTTCCTAATCCGCGTCCTCTTTCCGTTGTCAGCACCCTTCCGATTGATACTTCTTCAAAGGACACACCTTTGTCAATGACTCTCAAATAGGCCTTAATGCCCGTATCATCCTTTAAAAACACATGGTATGAATATTGATCCTTATCATCTGTTTCCTGATATGCACAGTTCTGTTCCACAACAAATACAGCAATTCTGACCTGCAATATTTTATATAATTCTTCAGCAGACAGTTCTTCAAATCGTTTTACAACCAAATCCATATTTTACCTCTAATATATCAATCATTTTGTTACTATTCACGGTCAAATTGGCAGAACACCGACATCAGGGACGGTTCTTACTGTCGGGAAAGGCATCC
>DHUT01000061.1 GCA_002409285.1 Firmicutes bacterium UBA5227
ACTATTTATATTCTAACACCATTGATTTAATTAAAATAAATGATTCTGATATAGAAAAAATAATTATTTCAGATATACAAGTAGAGAAATTAATTATGAAAAGATCTATTTGTTATAACTTAATATTAAACGAAGTGATGTCTGATAATTATTTTGTTTTTAAAGATTTAAATGTAGGAAACATTGAATTTACAAATACATTTGTTAAGGGGGAAAGAGTATTTGAAAGTGATTATAAATTTACATCCCCTACAAATTTAACATATTATGATAAACTTAAGAAAGATTTACAAGAACTTTCTAATTTTGATGATAGTCCACAGTCAAGAGGATTTGCTTTTGAAAAATATTTGCAAAATTTATTTGAAATTAACGAACTTCAGTCCCGTGGTAGTTTTAAAATAGAAGGTGAGCAAATAGATGGAAGTTTTGTTCTACGTGATGAAGTTTATTTGTTAGAAGCCAAATGGACTAATAAGCCTATAGATAAGAGCGAACTTGTAATTTTCAATGAAAAAGTTTCTTCAAAATCAGGATTTACACGTGGGTTGTTTATTAGTTACTCTGGGTATTCTAAAGAGGCTTTAAATACATTGAATTCTGGTAGGACAGTTAATATTGTATTAATGACGGTAAAGGAATTAGAAATGATATTATCTAAAAAGGTGGATTTTAAAGAATTTATTTGGGCTAAAGTTCGTGCTTTAGCAGAAGAAGGAGACTTTAATAAGTTGATAATAACTTAAAGTGAATTGTTGAAAAAGGAATCAGTAGAAATGTTTTACAATATGAAAAAGTTTACCTATAAAAATTTGAGAAGCTAGCTTATTTGTAATAAATATTATAAAAAAAATATAGATATTATTATTGATACATTTTTTAAAGTATAATAGAAACTATTAAACATATTTTAGAACTGATTAGAGACGATGCTATATCTTTTGAAATACCTGTTCTTGCTACCTATTTTTGTCCAGAAACACACGGAAAATTTTGTCCATGATATGCCGAATATTGTTTCCAAAACGTGCTGGGGCAAGCCCCAGGGGTTTAACGCACATGTTTTCCAAGGAGAGTAATAAAAAGAGTAATACATGGATTTTAATTTCCATCATATCACTCTCCCCGCAAAACCTCATATGCTGCTCGGGTCGCTCCCCAGCGTTGCCCTATCCTTCATATGAGTAAAAGCAGCAACTTAATTTATCCATTTAAAATTTGACTGACTTCTCTTACTGCTGTAGCAATTGTAATTGCATCTTGATTATTGATAATTCTTGATAGGCGTTCTGTATTCCAAAATAAATCTGTGTAGTCTGCAAGTTCACATCCTACATTCCAGTTAGGCACACATACATAATTTCCATATGCATGGGAACCAAATATTACATGATAAAAACAACCTCTTGCTGTAACTTCCATTTCGTAATTTCCTTTAGAACCTCTGATATTGTTAATTTTCCCTGGCCATGTAATTTTACGTTTACCAGAAGAATTTATACATTTAAATTCCATGCGCTAACCTTCCTTTTCTATGAAAACTCACATTCAATGATGAGCTTTATGGCATGATCATCAATGATTCGTTTTTTAGATTGGCTGCCATAAAGCAGTGCACTGGTGCAAACTTTATCTATTAACCTTACTGTACCTGATGTAAAACGATAAATTTCATCTAAAGCGGCATCTGTAAATATTTCTCTGTCACAACCTACCGTTTTGAGTTGATGTCTGATATAACTGCCAGTCTTAGCTCTATCAAAATGGTTAATTTTACTTTGTACATCAATTCTTTGACGGATGGCCGCATATGACTGAAGCTGCAGTTTTTCCCACAATTCTGATTGACCAGCCAATATTAATCCCATAGGACTTACTGAATCAAGTTTAACGTTTAATAGAAATCTAATCTCTTCTAACATTTCCTTATTCATAAGGTGACATTCATCACATACACAAATCAGATGAATATTATGTACACCTTTCATAATTTCTATTTCACGGTGCAGCTGACGCTTAGCCTCGCCCCTGTGATAATTAGCTTCGAAACCAAGCTGTTCTAAAATCTGCCTGTAAAAGTTTCTTGGTGTCAATTTGGAATCCGATACATACAAGAATTTGTAACGCTTTGTGTCAAGTTCTCCTTTGAATTTTCTTAACAGTGTCGTTTTTCCGGTTCCGCAATCACCGGTAACTACAGCGAATAGTTGCCTTTCTGCTATATATTTTAGCCTCATCAATATTTCTTCTGTTTCATCTGTTACGTATAAGGACTCTATTGGTAAACCTCTGATAAATGGCGTTTTAGACAACTCATAAAACACTTCATACATCGCTGCCACCAACCTTATCAGTGTTAAGTATTCCTTTAAATGATAGTGCTGTTTTATGTATCTTCACTCTTTCACGATTTATTTTGGCTGCTGCATTTAACAATCTTGAATCTTCTGCTTCCTTTTTTGTAAGTTTCTCAGGAAGTGAGGGTTTTGTTCCGGAGTGACTTTGAATTTTTAACGGTATTGCATAACATGGTTCAAGTCCTTCGCATTCAATGGTTACCTTTGAAATGTCAGCAGCATCAAACACAACATCTACTGTCTTTCCAATCATATGAAGTCCCATTTCTACTTCATATTTCATTCCTTCAAAGTTTATACAGCCAGATTTATCAACCTTTCTTTTTTCGCAGGAAAGAAATGCACCTGCAATTTCTTTAGACGGAATCATCTTTAATTCCTTTGAATCACCATAATATACCTCGTGTGGTGTTTTTCCTTCTAATGCAGAATGTTCTCTGTGAAGATAGCATTCTTCCATCCATACATCGTATAAACTATTTAATTCATCTAATGTTTTGGGTTTTGCAAGCATTGCTTCTCTTAAAAAAGAATCTACGGTTTGATTATATTTTTCTACCTTACCTTTCGAGCTTGCAGCATATGGACGGCAATAAAGAAGCCGTATACCAAGCTTTCCGCATGCTCTTTGCATCCAATTTGTTCTGTATTGTTTTCCATTGTCAAAGTACACTGCATCCGGGGCACCATATTTCATTAAGGCCTTTCTGAAACAATCTTGTACAATTTTTTGATCTAATGTAGGGTAAAACTCTGAGTGAAGGATAAACCTTGTGCAATCGTCAATAAAGCAAACCATATATGTGGGTTTTCCATCAATGTATATTCCATATTTAATATCTGATTGCCATAGATAATTTCTCCACGGTTTTTGAAATCGTCTTGCGCCTGTGGTGCTTTCTGTATAGGTACGCATTTGGCGGCTTGAATAACCTCTGTATGTTAGCTGATCCTGCAAAGTGCTTCTTTTTATTACCCCAGGTTCAACTATGTTTTCCCATTCAAGAATTTTAATAATATCATTAATGCTTCTTTTTGGCACTTCTCTTCTTAAAGCTATTGCCTCTTGAATTACTTCTTCAGGTATTATGGAGTTCCCTCCACGTCCTGCACTTTTTGGTTTTAGTCCTTCAAAACCTTGTTCTTCATAAAGCTGCACATATCTTCGCATGGTTCTTTCACTAAGACCTGTTTGAAGGCATAGTTCTTCCTTTGTTTGCTGGTGTTTCTCTTTATCCATAGTTTTATCCAGCAAAGGTGTAATTAATTTTAATCTGTTAGCTGCGATTTCTTCGCTTCGCCTCTTATCCACGTTAAATTAAAATGTCCTCCCTAATTCTAAGTTAAGACCATTTTAACGGATAAAGTTTTCTAAGAAAATGCAGAACGGGTATGTACCCATCTATTTGAATTTACGATTATTCGGACAAGTCTCTTCAGCCAGACGTCTGGTTTATTTTTTCTTATCTTTAGTGGTTGGAGCAGTGAAATTTCGTTTTGTAATTCCATGTAATTCACTTGTAGAACTTTTATAGCTTCTAATGTAGTTTCAAAGTATTCTTCTAATAGGTAAAACCATATTTTTTAGCTTCTAATTGTGGAAAATTCACATGCCTCTTCATTAGCTCCGCATATGCTTTTCTCAATTGCTTCTGATGAATATCTTTTATATGGAACTATCTCACTTGGGAGCTCATGATGTATACGGTTGCAGTGCTCACACCTCAATCGTCTGATTACCAATATCTTCTTAGTTCCATCATCTTCTATTATTCCTCTTTTTCGACTACCTATTACATTTAATAAATGTTCACAGATTGGGCAAATTGAATTTTCCCTACTCCTTATTAAAAAAAACCAGGTTTACTCTTGTCATCTACCCAATAATTGTGTATAATTACCATAGTTGTTGGGGGCATCCTCGGTGGCTGTGCGCTAACACAGTTATCATTAAGGGGATGCTTTTCCTTTCCTTTTTATGGTCATTATACTCGTCTATTCACGGACATGCAAGTCCGGTAGCTTTTGGATAAATTTTGGCGGTAGAAACAATATTGTTCAGATAGTCCGCAAGCTGATAGAAAAGATTACAGTACATGACGAGAAAGTCACTGTTGCCTTTAAATCTGGGCTGGAGATTGATGTGAAGATATAAAGTAAATTAAAAGCAGAAGATGCATCCTTCCTTTATTGGTAGGGTGCATTTTTGTATATGCCTTAAAAAAATTAAAATAAAAACGCACTAATTAGTGCATAAATCTTGACAAATGGCATATAATAAAGTATCATTGTATTACAAAGAGGTGATGCAATGAATCCGTACTATAATCAGAATTACACAAGAGAGCAGATAGAAGCTATTCTTGATAAAATAAAAGATTGTGTGGTAAATAATAAATATACGATTGCACTAAACGAAAATAGGCAGGAAAACATTGACTTTATCAATGAATATAATATTCGAAGTGATAAACAAAAATCAATATTATTACAGCTTAGAACAGAAGATTTTTGCCATACATTGCAGAATACCAAAATTAGTTTTGAATATGAAGTGCTTTATGTTTTTGTGCCACAGGTTCAATTGTTTAATGCTGACGGAGGAGAAGAAACAGTGGATATTTACACAAAATTTAATGTGATAGATATGTCTAATGGAAGTCGTACAGTTGTAATATCTTTTCATAAACCAAACAAGCCGATTGATTACCTATTTAGGTAAGTCGGGAATTGAAAGGAGGCATTGTTATGAGTGAAAGAAAAGTATTTTGCGAAGAATGTAGAAATGATGTTACTTTTACTATTAATGAAAAGAAAATGGAAGGCACTATTAAAGGTGAAAAATATTTTTATATTGGAAAAGAAGCACGTTGTGTAGACTGCGGCTCTGAAATTTATGTTGCAGAGGTAAATGATTTTAATTTGAAAGCGCTATATGATTCATATCGAGAAAAGAATAATATCGTATCACTTGAGGTGATTTTATCAATTCCAGAAAAATATGCAATTGGAAAACGACCACTTTCCCTTTTACTTGGTTGGGGAGAACAGACATTTTCTCGATATTGCGATGGAGATATGCCAACAAAGCAGTATTCTGAAATTCTGCAAAAGCTTTATGATGATCCAGCCTATTATGCAGAAATGTTAAAAAACAATAAAGAAAATCTGAAAACTACTGCATCTTATGAGAAGAGCAAAAGAGCAGTAAATGAACTTCTTGGAAGAACTCAAAACACAAAGACAAAGATAGATTTGGCAATTGAATATTTGCTGAGTCAATGTGAAGACATTACGCCATTAGCATTACAGAAAGCATTGTATTATATTCAGGGATTTTATTATGCTTTCTACAAAACATTCCTCTTTTCTGAGGAGTGTGAAGCCTGGGTGCATGGTCCTGTTTATAGAGATATATACTTTAGGTATCGTGATTATCGATTTGACCCTATTGAAGGAAATGAAGAATTTGATGATTCGGTATTTTCTTCCTCCGAAAAAGCAATTTTGGATAGCGTGATAAAGAATATTTGTTGCTATAGTGGGAAAGTTCTTGAAGGCTTCACACATTCAGAAACTCCGTGGCTGTCAACCAGAGGAGAACTTTCGCCGACTACA
>DHUT01000094.1 GCA_002409285.1 Firmicutes bacterium UBA5227
TGGAAAACAAGCTATGCAGGCATTGGTACTATGTCAAGAAAAAATACAATTAAAAATGAGAAGTTTATTAGTACTTAATCCAGGAGCCACGAGGACGGCGGAGCCAGGAGCAACGGGCAGGAGCCACGGGGGGAGCCACGGGGACGGTTCATTCTTCGTTGGCGATTTTGCAGTTTGGTCTAAGTCTTTATGCTTCGATTTAAAAAACCAGATAACTGTTCATATTATCTGGTTTTATTTACACCAAACTACAATTCGCCTCTAAACAAACCGTCCCAGTGGTGGTTACAGTGGTTACCATGAGTTTACGAATAAACCGCAAGAGCCGTTAAAAACCTATGTCTTTCAAAAACAACCATGTCCTTGCAATTGCTGAAACCCTTGAAATTTATGATGCATAGGAGGGGCTGTTTCTTACGCAATCTGCCGCCCCCGTGGCTTTTTCTAAATAGTAATAGGGAGCCCACTCGTGGCTCCCCATTTTTGACATTTATACCACCTTAAGCATTCATCTCAAGGCATCTTTGTGAATTAAGTTTTGCTTAATTCTATTTATAATATACCCTATTTACATCAATATATTCAAACTATTAGAAAATATGCTACTAAAATTAATTTTTTTTAAAATTAGCGAAGGGAACTCACTCGTAGTTCCCTTTTTGAACTAATATGCCATTACCCCACTCGTGAGTAATATCTTTGTATTTAATATAATATCACATTTATCAGGACTTGTCCATTATTATTTAATAAATTTTAATTCAATTTGTTCTTTCATATCATCAAAGTCTTTAAACCCGAATTTTTTTTTAAGCTCTTCTAATTGATTTTTTTCCTCTCTATAAGTATTGTTTTCTGCTTCTAAACCTCTCACTTTCTCTTTTAATTTATCAATGTATTCTAACTTATCTTTATGTATACTTGTAAGCTTATCATAATGCCTTTTTATATCTATTGATATAGATATAGCTTCATCTACTTTACACATCTCTCCAGGTGGTAACTTCGAAATATAATTTCCTAATCTTGCTTTACTTACACAAACTATATTTCCCAATAAGACATTTCCATTTAATATTATCTCTCCCAATTCATTTAGTTGATTTGCTATAGGCACCACTACATCTAAATCTGAAGTTGTATGCGTTATAGGTGCTACGATTACATTAGGTGATTTTACATTTGCTGCGTCATTTTGAATTATTAAACATGGTCTTTCCTTGCATTCTTCGCTTCCAATCCCTTGTCCTAAAAAGCAGCTATACACTTCTCCTCTTTTAACAATTCTTTTTTTAGCATTTTGTGCATTAGAGTCTAAATAGAGTTTATTTTTTAACCATTCCAGATATTGCTGTGTTCTTGATAGATCTATTTTTCTATCCATAAGTACCTCCCTATATATACTATCTGTGTCCATTTCTGTAAATTCATCTCATAGCTAATCTTTTTCATATTCATGGGCTTTCCTCCATTCTACCTTTTTAGATTTTAATGATCCTAACTTTCTCTATTAGTTTCTTTAGGTAATATTTAGTAATATTCCTGGAATTTAGGTTGATATTATGTTTGTTTACCCTATGATTTTCTCAAAGTTCCAGGTCGGGAAATTATTGAAAGTCCATATGTCACGATTATTCCCGTGGCTTCATTCTTCGTTGGCGATTTTGCAGTTTGGTCTAAGTCTTTATGCTTCGATTTAAAAAACCAGATAACTGTTCATATTATCTGGTTTTATTTACACCAAACTACAATTCGCCTCTAAACAAACCGTCCCCGTGGTTAATCCCGATTCCCAAGCCAAGTATTATCCAGAACAGCGGTGACACAGACACCACAGCATCATTAAAAAATCCCGCAACCAGGTATCCGATAATTGAAACAAGACAAACTGCACATATTATTTCCTGTGTTGTTTTAAACTGAAATTTTCTGACTACCTTAAAAGTTTCAATAATATACATTATGCAAACAGTTAAAAAGGCTATTAATGAAATCACGCCAGTATTTAACCCTATCTGTAAATACATATTGTGAGGCTTATCTATTACAATATTGGCATCAAAACTTATTAGGTTAAGCTTGGCAACAAAATCATCCTGATTGAACGCTATGGGAAAATTATCAGGACCTGAACCAACAATCAAATAATCCTTAAGCATGGGTATAGAAGCTCCCCACTCGTAGCCTCTGTTAGAAGCAATTGTCTCCAACCCCCTCAAAGGCTCAAAAAATGGTGAAGCCTTTGGTTCTGTAAGCCTGCCCCCGGAACCAATGATTTTAACTCCATCATCAGACAAATAAAAATTTATAGTTTTGCCATAAGCAATGACTTTTATTCCCAGATAATTATCAGGAATAATTATCTTATAGCCTGAGTAATCAGAATCATTTATTGTAATTTCATTCCCATTTGAAGTTATTCCTAATTCCTCGTTATTGCCGTCATATAAATAAAGTTTATCGCCATCAACATTAAAGTTTAATGTTTCCCTATTAGTTTTTATTGAAAAACTGTTTTCTCCCAAGATTATATCCTCAAACTTAACCCTGCCCTCATCTGACATTCTGGTATCTTCAATTTGCTGTTTAATATTCAGTGTTTTTACCCTTGATAATATTTCCCCTTCAGAAATTATATTAAGCCCAAGAAAAGCTGCAATTAATATAAACAAAGTCAAAACAGAAATTTTCCGGTGCTTTATAATCAGCTTTCTAAAAATAATTAAAGCAATAATAGCTGATACAGCAACTCCCATATAACCAGCCCTTGAATTGCATCCGAGCCAGGTAAAGACCATAAGTAATACGGCTATTCCAGAAACAATTTTTCTATTTCTGGTTTTTGCACTCATAAAAGCTCCTATCGATAGTGGCAACATTAAAGCGGCAAAGCTTCCCACAAAATTTGTGTTAAATAATGTGCCATATATTGTTTTTGATCCAAAAGAAAATGACAGATCCCCCAACTTTAGATTAGCCGGAACAATAAGGATTTTGCCAAGCTTTGACTGGAAGAAATCAAAACCAAAATATTGTCCAACTCCTATAATTCCCTCCACAATCATCAAAAGCAAAAATGCGTTGACAAACAAATTAACATCTCTTTCATTGTTCACAAAATTTATAGTGAGGAATGTAATTAGTACATAGCTCATCAGCACAAACATGCCCTGGTACATATCCACAAAGCCCCACAGTGCCGTTTGAATATCCAGTGCAAAAACAGATGATATAATTACAAACATCCCGTAGATACTTAGGGGTATATAGTATTGTTTTAAACCCTTAAGGGGTAGTTTTTTCTGTTTATACAGCCCAATATAAAAAATTAATGCAATTGCCGTAAGGACAACTATCCAGCGTGATTTCCAGTAGCTGAAAAAGTCCGGATACTGCCGCTGCCCTGTCCAATAAAGTGCCTGAGTAGTCCCTGAAAGGTCAATATATCTTGCATGAACTATCAGCGGTACAAAACTCGCTATTAACAGCAGCGGCAAAAAATACAAAACAGAAAGTCCTTTGCTTTCGTAATCTATAGAAGATATATTTTTCTTATTATGTGCTTTTTTATCAGACCTTGCTTTCATATTGCAACTCTCCCTCACAGTGATGACTGTGTTATTTCTGATAGCCTATGAATTTCCTCGCTAAGGCTAAATTTACACTTCTCGTTTAAATAATAGGTCTCATCCCTGTTAACCACTCCACCTATTTTGCCTATTATTTTTCAAATCCTGTAAAATCAACTTCTATGCAGCCGTCTATTCCACTGAAAAATTTTCCCCTATCTTGATGTTTCTTCTCCAACTCTCTTGTCATGACCAGTCAGCAATATGTTAACTATATTTTTGTAAGAAAGCAGTGTTTCATTTCCGGGCTCAGGCTTGTTCCAACACCTCATTATACTAACTATCATAATATTTAACAAGATTATTTTAAAATTCAGTCATAAAAAAAATTGGTCGTTACTATTCACGGCCAAATTGAAATTTTAAAATGTAATACCTGTTTTAATGCACAGGAAAGAAAAAAGACAGATAAAACGTCCTCGTATCCTCGAAAAATCTAACTTAGTCTCATGAAATATAAAGCGCCAAATCTTTTTAAGAAAGAGTATGAAAAATTGAAACCAAGATATGAACTAATTTCTCAAATTATTGATGCGAGAACTAAGCAAAACATCACCCAAGAGGAATTAGCCCTTAGGGTTGGTACGCAGAAATCAAATAGGATCACTGATAAAAATTGATGCAGGTAGGAATTATTTTATACTCCTTGTACAAAAATGTTAAGAATCTTAAAATAACAAAACCAGATAATTAAGACAATTATCTGGTTTAATTTACGTCAAACTACAATTCGCCTCTAAATAAAACGTCCCAAAGTCTGCTAATCCGAAAAGCCACATTTATGACTTTCTGTTAAAATAAGCTATCGTTATAAATTAAAGGAGGAAATATGTTATACACGCAGGCAATTCAAAAATTTTTAGGGTATTTAGAGGTGACAAATAAGTCCCGGGAAACCATCAGGGGTTATAAGAAGGAGCTGAAATATATGAATAACTTTTTAATAAATAAGTATAATTGCCCTGTTTATCTTGAGGACATTAATCTGGAAGATATTGAAGGGTATTTATTATATAAAAAGGAAAAAAATATGGCTGATTCAAATAGAAACAGAGCCTTATATATCCTTAGGAGCTTCTATAATTACTGCTGCAAGAAAGAACTTGTCAATAAAAACATCCCCGGTATGATAGAATCAATTAAAGTCAGGGAAAATGAAAGGGAATTTATAAGTGAAGAAGAATTTGAAGAATTAGTTAATGCTATCAGTCAGCCGGTTGTTAAAACAGTAGCACAGACTATGTTCTACACCGGAGGGAGAATTTCCGAAATATTAAATTTAAAAATTGAAGATGTTAATTTAAACACCAGAATCATTCGCATCATTAAAGGAAAGGGGAACAAAGACAGAGTTATACCCGTTAATGATAAACTTTTTATTATATTAGAAAATTATATCAAAAATATTAGACATACAGAAGTTAAAACAGACAAATTTTTTGCCAATAAAACTACAGGCATGGTATCAGTTAGCTATGTGAACCGATGCATACAAAATGCCGCTAAAGCTTTGGGATGGGAAAAACATATAAGCTCCCACATATTAAGACACTCATTCAGTACCAACTTATTATTAAGAGGGGCGACTCTGGTTACAATACAAAAACTATTAGGTCATGCCAGCTTAACCATAACATCCAGATACCTTCACCAGGATATGAACAGTTTAAGTGAAGCAGTAAATTTATTGTAGGAGGCAGCAGAAAATGGCACAATACAAAGTATCAGATTCCATAAAGATATCCAGGATAATATCCGGTTTTGAAGGGATAAATCCTGATCCCAGGTTAATTGCAGAAAAAAATGGTTTTTCTTCTCATATTGAAATGGCTGAATTTATGAAAAAAATGAAATACAAGTGGAGCTCCGAATGTAACAACTATGTAAAGTCAATTGACGAAATAAACAACAAAGCAGAATTTAATTACATTGTTCCTGATAAAGAAGACCAAGAGTACAATATTGCAGATCCTATAGACACATATATTCCTTTTCTTAAATTTCTCTATAACAGAAAGGATGAAATTTGTGAATTACTATCTAACACATGCAATTCCGGCAAAATTCCAAGATACACCCTAAGCGGGATTGTAAGAACAAAGGCAATTTATATGAATGATTCTGTCGCAAATCTTGCCATGGAATTTAGCAAGGAAAAAAACATTACACAAAGAGAAATATTTGAAGCGGCAATAATAGAGTACTTGCAGAAATATGGATATAAGGAAGAAGTTGAAGCTATATTAGAAATAAAATAAGTCAACCTATATGAATAAAAGCTTATAATTTATAATGTTTAAGGCATGCCTATTAGATAAATAGTTAGTTTAAGTAATGGCTCATAAATTTATGGCATAGATGTTGGTATTTATTAATATTAATATTATGAAATTTTGGC
>DHUT01000041.1:0-9980 GCA_002409285.1 Firmicutes bacterium UBA5227
TTATAGAGAAAACCGTTACCCTTACAGATTTTTATACAATATCATTTTATAAGCATATATCTACTGACTTAAAAAATGATATTGTATAAAAATCTGTAAGGGTAACGGTTTTCTCTATAAATATTATTCATACCTATATAGCTTGACTTAACAGGAGAAAGCTGATACCTTTTTATTGTTACTACAAAAACAAATTTTGGAGGAAAAAATGAATAAAAAGTACATATCTTTATTTTTAGTAATTGTAATGATTGCAAGTGTATTTGCAGGATGCAGTGATAATCAGGCTAAGCAGACCCCATCTGAAGGCTCACAACAGGCGGAGGAAGATTATCAGTATATTACAGCTGATGAATTAAAGACTATTGTATCAGAAGATAACAGCGATTATGTGGTTTTAGATGTGAGAAAAAAAGCGGATTATGATACAGAACATGTTAAGGGCTCAATATCTGCAGATGTTGATTCCATAGTATCAAATGAAAATAATGATCCTGCTAAGGCCAATGTTGATACGGCATTAGAAGAAATCGGCAGCAAAGACAAAAAATTTGTTTTGTTGTGTTATTCCGGCAAAAGATATGCTCAGGCTGCAACAGGACTTTTGAAGGATGCAGGCGTAAGTGCTGATAATATTTATACGCTGGAAGGCGGCTACAAGGGCTGGACTTTCTCGGATTTACTTGAAAAATAATATTTAAATTCTTAGAGGGAATGGCTTGGAAGTTTCAGGCTATCCCTTTTATATAATTGTAATTATTTTATTGTTGATATTAGTATGTTTCGAATGAGTTGAGGTGGGCTTTGAGGAAAAAGTTATTCTTGTTTGCAGCTGCTGCTGTAATGCTGTTCATGTTGAACAAACATAATGTATTCAGCATTTTCAGCTTTGAAAATATTAATGAGTTGAAGTTATACCTGACATCTTTCGGAATATGGACTCCGGCAGTGTTCATTGCACTGTTTGCCATGGCAACTGTACTTTTTGTGCCGGGTCTTCCCATAACTGTTCTTTCGGGTATACTGTTTGGTGCCTTTTGGGGTACAGTATATGTTGTCATAGGTTCGGCAATAGGGGTTTCGGCTGCTTTTCTTATAGGCAGGTATCTCGGAAGAGATTTCGTAAAAAGAATGACGGAAAAAAATGAGAAGCTGTCGGGGCTGGATAAATATATAAAGGAGCAGGGAAATACCATACTTATTATCAGCAGACTTGTTCCTGTTTTTCCTTTTAATTTACAAAATTATGCATATGGAATTACCGATATAAGTTTTAGTACATACTTTTGGTATTCTCTGATTTTTATGTTGCCGGGCACATTTATATATACAAGCTTTGGCGCATTGGCATACAGCGCCGTTCCCATAAAAAAGCTTATGCTCTATTCGGGGGTTCTCCTTGCGGCATTATGTCTTCTTATAATTGTGCCCAGGAAAATTTTCAGGATTCCTGATAAACTAAATTAGTGGAGGTATTTATTGAAAAAGCACATTTCTAAAATTATACTTATTATACTGCTGGTGGTGGCGGTGTTAATATATTCTTTCAATCCTGCTGTTAATTCCTTTGTTAAATCGGTATTTGACATGTTTGCTTCGGGAGATTTTGCGGTAGTTGGGGATTTTATATCGAAGTATGGGACCTACGCTATGATTGTTTCGGCCTGTCTCATGATTTTTCAGTCAGTAATTGCTCCTTTGCCGGCTTTTTTAATAACCTTTGCAAATGCAAATTTATTCGGATGGTGGCAAGGAGCCATATTGTCGTGGAGTAGTGCCATGGCAGGGGCAGCCATATGTTTTTATATTGCAAGGATACTTGGCAGAGATATTACGGAAAAACTTACAAGCAGGGCAGGTCTGGAGCAGATAGATGAATTTTTTGAAAAGTACGGCAGACATTCGATTATTATTGCAAGGCTTTTGCCGTTTATATCCTTTGATATTGTCAGCTATGCAGCGGGACTGACTTCCATGAAATTTTGGCCGTTTTTTATTGCGACAGGCATAGGCCAGCTTCCGGCTACCATTATATATTCCTATGTGGGCGGAATGCTTACGGGAGGAGCCAAGCTATTTGTAACAGCATTGATGATATTATTTGCATTGTCGGTTTTGGTAGTCCTGCTCAGACAAATGTATTATTCAAGGCAGAAAAAGAGTTAGTATAATTATCGCAACAGGTGGATGTATAAATGATTTTAAAATCAAGGGCAGTTATATTGTTTACAAGGGTGCCTTTGCCGGGGAAGACAAAGACCCGGCTGTATCCTTTTTTAACGGAAGAACAGTGTGCATACTTACACGAAGCATTTATTAAGGATGTCTATAATGAGATAAAAAATTTTGACGGTGATATTTTCATCAATTATACACCTGAAAACAAGGCAGGTATATTAAAAAACATGTTGGGTGATACTGCGTGTTTTATTCCCCAGAAGGGTGATAATATCGGTGAAAGAATGAATTTTGCAATAAACCATGTTTTGCAAAAAAAGTATGACGCATGTGTTCTTATCGGAAGCGATGTTCCGCTAATCAGCATTGACGACATTGTGGAAGCATTCAGTATTTTAGAGTCAAAAGATGTGGTTATTTCTCCTACTCTGGACGGAGGGTATTACTTGATCGGTATGAAAGAGCCCTGTGATTCCATTTTTAATATTTCATACGGAACGGATACAGTGTTTGCACGTACAGAGGATGCTGTCAGACAGGCAGACAGGAGCTATGGAGCCGGAAGGATTCTTTTTGACATAGATGAAAAAGACGATTTGTTAAAGCTTGCAGATTACCTGCATGGAGATTTACAACAGGGACTTCCTTATACGAGAAGGGTTCTTAAAGATATGGTGTATAAGGCTCAGGATGGTATGTTATGAAAGTCAGCGATGTATTAAAATCAGATATGTTTTGTAAATTTTTAAAGATTGAATATATGGATAATGTGGAGTTTACACCCTTAGGTCAGGGGGAATATAATGTAAACTATTTGTTTTTGCATCCTGAAACTGGGGAAAGGATGGTTTTAAGAATAAACACAGGAAGCCAGATGAACCTGAAAAACCAGATAAGCTACGAATATTCGGCTTTAAAACTCCTTGAAGAAACTGAAAGAACTCCAAAGGCGTTATTTATTGATGACAGCAGGACAGCTGTTCCCTACGGATTTTTAGTTATGGAATACTTGCCCGGACGTCCCTTGATTTATGAAACGGATATGGAGTCGGCGGCTCAGTGTCTTGCGGACATACATAACTTTGAGGCTGTTAATACTCACTGTCTTATTTCACCGGAATTTCCTCTTAAAGCAATTTATGAGGAATGTGAGAAAATGTTTCAGGTATATACTGATTCGGATATGGGTTCAAGGGATGTGAAAAACCTTATAACAGATTTGCTCAGAGAGGGTAAGAGGCTGACAGATGTGACGGATAACAGGGAAAAACGGTGTATAATTAACACAGAGCTTAATTCCGGAAACTTTCTTATTAATAGTATTAATGACAATAACATTAATGGTGACGGGAAGCGTAACTATGTCATTGACTGGGAAAAGCCCTTACTTGCCTATGCGTCCCAGGACTTAGGTCACTTTCTGGCTCCTACCACAACATTCTGGAAAACAGACAGTATTTTAAAACCGGAAGATATAGATTCATTTTTAGAATGTTACAGTAGGTATTCTGACAGATACAGGGGGTTTGATTTTTTAAAAAGCTGTGTTTCTCCATATATTGCAATGACCTGTCTGAGGGGTATAACCTGGTGTTCCATGGCCTGGGTCGAATACAACAGTCCGGGCAGGAAGCTGAAAAATGAAGATACCCGCAAAAAAATAAATCAGTATATGGATTTAAAATTCCTCGAGTTTATTAGGGATGAATATGTGAGAGGCTGCTGATGCTTATTTCTATAATAATTCCGGTATATAACGAGGAGAAAACCATACGCATCTTTATGGAATCGCTGAAAGGAATTCAGGGGAACCATGAAGTGATTTTTGTGGACGGGGGAAGTACGGATAATACCTTTGATATTGTTAAAGAGAAATACTTTATAGTTGGATCTCCAAAAAAAGGACGGGGCTGTCAGATGAACTATGGTTCAACTCTTGCAAAAGGTGAGGCTCTGTTTTTCTTACACAGCGACAGTAAGGTTCCCTGTGATTTGCTTGAATATATGCAGGATGCGCTGAAAAAGGGAAAGGCGGGATGCTTCAGAATAAGGTTTGACAGCAAGAGTGTTTTAATGAAAATTTGTGCTTTCATGTCAAACAGCAGAGTGAAAATAAGAAATATTGCTTTTGGTGACCAGGGGATATTTATTACAAAAGAATATTTTGATGAAATAGGAGGCTATCCTGAAATAAGCATCATGGAAGATTACCAGCTGTCCATGGACATAAAAAAAGACGGAAACAGAATAATTCTTGCCGATGCTGAAATACTCACTTCGGATAGACGTTTTTTAAAGCATGGCAGGTTAAAGACCATGGCCAGGATGCAGATTCTCCAGCATATGTACAGGCGGGGAGAGAGTGTGGAAAGGATAGAAAAAATATATAATGGCTGATGATAACAACAGAGAGTGTATAGGCTGCGGAAGATGCACAAGGGTGTGCAGGTTCTTAAATAAATACAATATAAATTCAGATGAGTACAGGCATATGCCTGAGCTTGCTTACAGCTGTTATCTTTGTAACGAGTGTGTCAAAGTCTGTCCTGTGGGTATAGACGGGAGCAAGATTTCCAAAGAACTGAGGGCTGATTTCATAGACGGTGGAGGACGCTTAAAGGGTGCAGGCTACAAACTCCTTCTTTTGGAAAAGGAAGATTATTTATTTAAAAATTATAAGAATGCTTCATACAAATCAGTTTTATTTACCGGATGTAATTTTCCTGCATATTTTCCAAAAACCACACAAATTATTGCATCAAGACTTATGAATGAGAAAGGAGTCGGCACAGTTACGGATTGCTGCGGAAAGCCCGTCAGTGAGCTGGGAATGATTGACAGGGGAAGAGGTATTATAGAAAATTTGGAGAAAAGACTCCATGATAACGGAATAGAAGAAATTATTACATTATGCCCAAACTGCTACTATTATTTAAAGGATAAATTGGACGTGAAAGTTGTAATGATTTATGAAAAACTGAAAGAATTAAAAATGAAAATATCTCCTGTAAATGAGGATATAGATGTGTTTCTCCCATGTCCGGATAAGACAGACCGCCAGATACTTAAAGGAATAGAAGGGTATGCTGTAAAGGGTAAAATTAAAATAATCGGAGGGATTCAATGCTGCAGTGCCGGAGGAAGTGCTTCATTTAAAGAACCATTAATAACCAAAAGCCTGCTTGAAGATTTTTCAAAAGTTCATAAGGGGAAAATATATACATATTGTGCTACCTGCTCGGGTATGATTGCAAAAAGTGGTACAGAAACAGAGCATATATTATGCAGGTTGTTTGATTTTAAGGAAAAACCAGCTGAGGGTATAGGTTCCTTCTTAAATAAAACTGCTTGTAAATATAAAAAGATTAGATAGAAAATTTTCAGGAGCGTTTTATGAAAAACAGGAAAATGATTATTGACTGTGATAATACATTTGGTGTTGCAGGTTGTGACATTGATGATGGTCTTGCAATTATATATGCATTAGGGAATGCTTGTTGTGATTTGCTGGGCATAACCACAACCTTTGGCAATAACTCAATTGACGTAGTATATCCCAATACGGTTAAGTTTGTAAAAGACATAGGAATGCCCCGGGTTCCCGTCTTCAAGGGGGGAACTAAGGATGGCGAAAATAACATGGCTGCAAAATTTCTTGTGGAAATGGTGAATTTATATCCGGGGGAAATATCTGTTTTAGCCACAGGCTCGCTGACTAATCTGTATGAGGCATGGAAGGTGGACAATGAGTTTTATGAAAAGGTTCATGAAGTTTCACTGATGGGAGGTATTACAGAGCCTCTTAAAATAAACGGAAGAATATTGAACGAGCTTAATTTTTCATGTGATTATAAGGCTGCATACAATGTGCTTACCAAGGGAAAGTCTGTAAAGATAGCTACAGGTAATAATTGTATGGATGCTTTTTTTAAAAAGAGTGATTTTGATGACAAATTAAATAAGAGTAATAAAGAATTTATCAGGTGGCTTCATAACAGCTTGGATTACTGGTTTGAGAGAGAAAAAAAGGTGTTCGGTCATGAGGGAATGTATAAGTGGGATATCTATGCCGCTGCCATGCTTATAAATCCTCATTTGTTCCGTGATTGTCCAACTTATATTTTTCCGGACATGGAATCGTTGAAAAATGGATGTCTCATGGGAGGAGGATCTAAAATAAAAGTAAATCTTCCGCGAATAATAAATAAGATGCAATATGAAAATCATGTATATGAAGTGTATGAGGAATTTTCTGAAAATTTAAATGAAATATGAAAATGAAAGGGAAAGAAGATGAAAAGAAAAAAAATAAGTTTTATGCTATGCATTGTCTTATGTACCATGGTAGTTGTTTTGGCTTCCTGTTCAAATAATTCAAATCCACAGCAAAATAATGAAGCTACTGCAGAGGGAACAGATTTATCGGAGATGAGTTTCGAGGAAATAGCGGAAAAAGCTAAAGGAACCAAGGTTACCTTTTACGGCTGGGGCGGAGATGAGTATAGAAATAACTGGCTTAATAATGATGTGGCAGTTGTGCTTAAGGATAAGTATGATATAACTCTGGAGCTTGTCCCAATGGACATAGACCAGATATTAAACAAGCTGTCAGGAGAAAAACAGGCGGGAAATACTTCCGGAAGTATTGATGTTATATGGATAAACGGAGAGAACTTTTTTACTGCAAAAGAAAATTCATTTTTGTATGGTCCGTTTTTAGACAAGCTGCCATCCTATGAAAAATATATAGATACCGAGGATCCTGAAACTAATTTTGACTTTGGCTATCCTATAGAAGGGTATGAAGCTCCATACGGTAAGGCACAGATTGTTTTTATGGGAGATAGCGCAAAGACTCCCGAAGCTCCTGCCAGTGTAGAAGAATTTTCTGAATATGTTCAAAAATATAAAGGTAAGGTTACATATCCGGCTCTTCCGGATTTTACGGGTTCCGCATTTGTAAGAAATATAATATACGAAGTTTGCGGATATGAACAGTTTATGGATATGGAGGCAGATAAGGAAACCGTGAGAAAAGCTGTAATGCCTGCCATGGAATATTTAAAATCCTTAAATCCCTACTTGTGGAATGAGGGAAAAACATTCCCTGCCTCTTCAACAGAACAGGAAAATATGTTTTCTGACGGAGAATTATTCTTTAATTTAAGCTACAGTCCTTATTCTGTTGCAACCAGAATTGATGACGGTGCTTATCCTGATACAGTGAGGACATATTTGTTTGATAAAGGTACTATAGGAAATACAAGCTATATGGCTATTGCATATAATTCCACGAATAAAGAGGGAGCAATGGTGGTAATTGATTATCTCATGTCAGCCGAAGGTCAGGCGGGTCAGTTTGATAAGCTTAAAGCACTGCCGGTGGTGGATAATAATAAATTATCTCCTGAAGAAAAAGAAATGTTCGCAAAGGTTAATACCGGTAAGGGGACGTTAACTCAGGAAGAGCTGCTAAGCAGAAGACTGCCTGAGATGCCGGCAAATCTGGTTCCAATTATAGAAGAAATCTGGCTTGAAGAAGTAGTGGGAAAATAAATTATAAGTATGAAGAGGGCGGAGATGATAAAGAAGGCAGTTCCATATATTTTGCTTGTACCATTCATGGTGTTATTGCTGATTCTTTTACTTGCAGTGGCTAATTCACTGCTGCAGGGATTGGGATATATGCCGGTTTTGGGTTTAAATAAAATAAGCTTGGATTATTATAAGGAAGTTTTTTTAAATCCTGATTTTTCATCTTCGCTTTTGCTCAGCTTGTATATATCTGTTATATCAACTATATTTTCTGTGGTTATCGGAGTTCTGATATGTGCAGCACTGATAAAAACAAAGAGAGCCGAAAAGTTTTACAGGAATGTGCTCAGAATTCCAATACTTACCCCCCACATAGTGGTGGCTTTATTTGTGGTAATTATTTTTTCTCAAAGCGGAATTTTATCAAGGATTTGGTATCACCTGAATATCATAAATGAAATCAATGAATTTCCCAATATAATATATAACAGGAAGGGAATTGGAATTATACTGGGATATATATGGAAGGAGGCTCCCTTTGTGGCTTACTTTGTTTTAAGCTTTATGGAAAGTATAAGTGTCAGCTACGAAGAGGCTGCAATTAATCTGGGCGCTTCTCCCATCAGGTCGTTTTTTTCTGTTACGCTGCCACTGTCCATGCCTGCCATACTTAATGCCGCATTTATTATTCTGATATTTTCTTTTGGGGCGTATGAACTTCCATTTTTGCTTGGAGTAACAAAGCCAAAGGCTTTGCCTGTGCAGGCATATGTTGAATACAGCCATCCGGATTTGAGGCACAGACCCTATGCCATGGCGGAAAACGGAGTGATGATTTTGATATCTTTAGTTATGGCAGCATTATATTTTTATTTATGGCATAAAAAACTGGATGGTATAAGGAAGAGCTATGACAAATAAAAACAGTATATTCAGAGTGATTATGGCGCTTGTAGCTGTCTGCATTCTGATACCGATCATTTTAATGACTGCCTGGGCATTTACATCACGTTGGCAGTGGCCGGATCTGCTGGGTGAATCTTTGTCCCTGAGAGGATTTGAGGAGGTTTTTATAAACAACGTCCAAGGCTTCAGGATTCTCGTATCCAGCGTGTTTATTTCCATGGAGGCAGCTTTTTTTGCTACGGTTATAGGATATATGTCGGCTCAGGCATTTGTAATGTATGATTTTCCTTTTAAAAAATGGCTTCATTTTGGCAGTATGCTTCCCATAATTATCCCATCAAGTGTATTTGCCATGGGAATACATGTTTATTTTATAAAATGGGGAATAAATGACAGCATAATAGGTGTACTTATAGGGCATGTACTATATTGCCTGCCTTATACAGTCAATATTTTGGGCGACAGCAGGGAAGCTCTTGGAAACAGATATGAACAGCAGGCGATGATGCTTGGCTGCGACGGCGTCACTGCATTTTTCCACATAACATTACCCCTCATGCTCCCATCAGTTATTTCGGCTTTTTCCATGGCTTATATAATTTCATTCAGCCAGTACTTCATAACCATGCTTTTAGGAGGGGGAGTAGTCAAAACCTATGCCGTCCTGGTATTTCCTCTCATATCCGCGGGAGATAGAACCATAGCAGGGGCATATACACTGGTGTTTTTACTTTCAAGCATGATGATCTTTATATTGTTTGAAGGTGTAATAAAGTTTATTGTCAAAAAAATAGTAGGCACGGAGACATGAAGATGAAGCTAAAAGTTGAAAATATGAGGGTAGTCCTTTCCAAGAAGGACATTATCAGTGATATAAATCTTTCCGTGGGAGAGGGGGAATTCGTATCAGTGCTTGGAGCTTCAGGATGTGGGAAAAGCACACTTTTAAAAGCAATAGCGGGGATGCTGCCCTTAGAAGGGGGAAGCATATTTGCAGGGGGTAAAAGAATTGACAATATTCCTGCATACAAAAGAAATATAATTCTTTTGTTTCAGGATATAAGGCTTTTTCCTCATATGACTGTGGCAGAAAATATTGCATTTGCACTTAAAATTAAAAAAATTCCTGTAGAAAGACGTGAAGCAGGGGTTAAGGCTTTATTGCAGCAAATAAAGATGGAAGGGCTGGGAAACAGGAATATAAATCAGCTATCCGGCGGACAGCAGCAAAGGGTTGCTCTGGCAAGAGCATTAGCCGCAGAGCCTGAGATCTTAATGTTGGACGAGCCATTTTCAAGTCTTGATGAAAATCTGCGTTTTGATATGCGCCTTTTACTTTTGGATATTCACAAGAAGTACCA
>DHUT01000041.1:10235-15841 GCA_002409285.1 Firmicutes bacterium UBA5227
CTCATGGACGGAGGAAGAATTATACAATCAGGAACACCTGAAGATATATACGAAAATCCTGTTAGCTGCAAGGCAGCAAAATATTTCGGAGATGCTTCTTTTTTTGAGGGAACAGTAAGCAACGGCAAATTCCAGTCTACGGAATTTTCAGTGGACTGTAATCTGAAAGAAGGAAAATACATGCTGATGGTGAGAAATGATGCAGTGGAACCGACAGCAGGCGATGACTTTGATTTCATTCAAAGAGTATACACAGGCAAAGAGGAAGAGTATATTTATCAGCACTGTGTAACCGGTTCAAAAATAAGATGCCTGAGCAACAAAAAAACAGATCCTTTCCCTGCACCATCCAAAACCTCATTCCAACTCAATCTCGAAAGACTCAGATTCTATAAAATCTGAATGGGGGATACGGGGACGTTTCATCTGCTTTTTTTGGAAAGCACCGGCTCTTGTTAGATATACCTGTTAGAGCCGGTGAAATATTTATAAGCTAAAACTTGTATTGAATTGAATTTATACTTTTTGTATTTTCTGTGGATAACAAATCAAATAATTTGTTATCCTTTGAGGTAGTAATGTTTGTATCAATGGAAATTAGTTCAACCGCACTTCTTTGCTCAGGTGTGCATTTGACCATGGCACAGTCTCTAAACTGCAGACGTTCCTGAATAATTTCAGGCGGTATATCTTCTGAAAGGCTGACCATGGCACAATCGCATATGGTTATGCCATCTAAATTTCTTTCTAATACTTCTTTGTCTATACTAACGCTGGGCTTATCATCAATAATAATTCCCTTTACACAGAGTATATCGTCATAAATTGCATCAATTTCTTCAAAAGCTTCTTGCAGGGTTTTAAGTATTTTTACAGTTCCATTCACATTGAGATATTTTAATTGTTTTAATGCGGATTCAGAATTTGCCTCAAATGTCAAGTCGCCGTTTATATAAAGTGTATTTCCATAACGACGTAATATTCTTTCGCTGAACAGCACATCATCATCTATAAAGGTACATCCATCCGGTAATAGTATAATTTCTGTTTCTTTATCAAACAAATCAACTGATGCTTCTGCAAGACTTTCTGAAATCAAGGCCTGAGGTGTGATAAAGTGTACTTTTTTTTCTGCCAGTTTCTTCATGTCCAACGAGTTATCCAGGATAACCACCCTGCCTGAAGCATAGTAATCCGATTCGTCAGCTCTTATCATAAATACTTTATCCAAAACAAAGGTATTTTTCAAAATGACTGCATTGTCAGGATAAAATTCTATTTTGCCGTTTATCTGCATATTTGCTATGTTTCCGGACATACTTTTCGGACAGATTACCTTGCCGTTAACAATAATTGAAGTATAGCTGTCTAACACGTCTTCTGTATTTGGTGCTATATGCAATTTTCCGTTTACCATTAGTATTGTAGCTGCAGTGGGTTTTTGTCCGGGAAGTATTTGATATTTTCCGTTTTCAATCTTAACTTCTGCATCAATTTCTACTTCGCAAACATAGGCGCTGTTAATGGATACGTCATATCTTGCAATTATTTCTTTGCTTTCTTTTGACATTAGTACTATAGCTGCATTAATGTTGATTTTATTATGTTCCTTGAGAACTTCCTCTGAAATTTCACGCATATCACACATTACTGCGTTGACTTGAAGCGATTTTTTTTCATTTTCCATTATTTATTTCCTCCTTTAATTTGTTTCGTATATAGAAAAGCCGGGTTCTTATTGCTGATGGAGTTATGTTGAATATCTCTGCAATTTCTCTTGCGTTATATCCTGAAAAATACCGTAAATAAAATATGTTTCTGTCCTTTTCCGACAATAAGCTGCATAACTGTGCTACAACAACATTTGATAAATCGTCATAGGAAAGTAGGGTTTCATAACACTTTGGTTCTGCATTCATACGCCTTATTTTATCAATAAAGATATTGTTAGCGGTTTTATATAGCCATGCTCTGCACTTTTTCTCATTAAGCTCATTTAATATATCGGCATTTTCCAGAGCGCGAAGAAAGGTTTCTTGTACAATGTCTTCTGCTGCTGCAACATTTTTGGTTTTAAGTGTCATGTAATTTTTCAGTTCATTAAAATATAACGAATATATTTGAGATATCATTTTTCTCCTCCATATTTCTTGTAACCGATTACACCTATATAACGAATGGGAGGATAAGAGTGTTTGGTATATTTTTAATTATTTTTTAGGATATTTCTAATTTATGTGTAACTAAATTTTCTTATGGATGCTGCAAGTATTTCAATGATTGTAACACATTTTTCAGGGAACTTCCACAATGGATAAATGAAATGACAGATTCTCGAGTCAATAATAAAGAGATTTACCTTTCAAAATTGACAAAAAACCAGCTCTGAAAGGAAAAAAAAATTCGCACAAATTAATCAATAAATGCAAGCCTTTGTACGAAAAAAGAGGTATAATAAAAAAACTTTATCGCAGAGAGGAATAAGAAAATGGGAAGAGCAGAAATAAGGGCTGCAAGAAAGCTAGAAAAGAATCCGATAGAAGCATGTAATAAAGTGCAAAAAAAGTTTTGTCCTGAGCTATTTAATATGTTTGGTCAAATAGCAGATCCAAGGCACCAAAGCTATATAACATATACAGGGAAAACTATGCTAAGTCAGATGTATTATAAAGGCATTGCAGGTATAATCAGCATGCAGGATATGACAGACAGATTTAATAAACAAGAGATTGTAGAAAATATGGGTGGGTTTATAGGAGTAGAGTTAGATGATTACCTGCCTCATCATGTAACAGAAAATGAATATCTGGAACGATTGAATCCGAATGAACTGCAGGATACAATACAAGATATTGTATATGATCTGATTCGAAGAAAAAGCTTCAATAATGCCAGATTCATGAAGGAATGGATAATTATCATTGATGGAACGCAGCTCTACTCAGGGAGGAGAAAGATCAATGATAAATGCCTGGAACGCCATTACAATAAAGGGACAGAACAGGAAACCGTGAATTATCATGTGGATGTACTTGAGGCAAAAATATACTTTGGCTCCGAGTTGGTGTGCAGCATATGCAGTGAATTTATTGAGAATAACGGAGAAGATGCGCAAAACTATAAGTACATGAGCGAGGAAGCACGTAAGCAAGATTGTGAAATAAAGGCTTTCAAACGAATGTCCGAGAAACTTAAGAAAGCATTTGCACGCTTACCTATTCTCCTGCTTATAGATAGTCTTTACGCATCAAAACCAGTGATGGATATTTGCAATGCAAACAAATGGGATTACATAATCCGGTTCAAGGATGGAAGCATTCCATATATTGCAAAGGAATACGAAGATATACCCGAGAAGGAGTGTATTGGGAATTGCGAATTTATCAATGAAATAGATTATGAAGGACACAAGATAAACTTACTTAAATATTGGGAGGAAACGGTTGAAAAGGGAGAAATAAAGACAACAGCCTTCCAATGGATAACGAACATAGTAATTACAAAGAATAATGCATTTAAAATAGCAAATACGGGAAGGATACGTTGGAAGATAGAAAATGAAGGATTTAACCGACAGAAGAACTGGCAGGGAGACATCACCCATGCATGCAGCTGGAACGAACGTGCATTGAAGAACCATTACCTGATGCAGCAGATATCCGATTTCATGAAGCAGCTATATGAGCATTATGTTTTAGAGAAATTTGGAATAAAAAAGAAGCAAAAAAATATATCCCCTGAACTGTTATCAAGCTTTGAATGGCAACTTACAGCAGAAGATATATCCAGAAGTGATATGCTTTGCATATCGACTAACTGAACTAAGTATATCAAAGGAAGTGATGCCTTGCAAGATAAATTTCAACTGAATTATCCACAATAAACAAGAAGCAAGGATAATTACAACAAAGAACTGTGGATAAAATAATTTCCACGCATCTTAACTGTGGATAACTTTCTTTAGAAGCAATTTTTCTGAAGTTTAGCAGTCATAAAGAAATTTACCTTTCAGGGCTGACAAAAAACTGTATTTATTGACATATTAATGCAGTCATGTTATTATAAATTTTATATTGTATGAAATAACATGGGAGTGCACTTATGGAGAGAAAAACGTTATTAGAGAAGTTGGGCCTGATTGAAAAAATTGAAAGCGAAGATGGTAAAGCTAAAATGGACGCCGGAGATGCAGTTCAAAGCTTGGATGATACAGCCTTTAAAGATGTCTACCTTTCAAAAGAAGTTGAAGTTAAGGAAAGAATTGAAGAAAACACTACTGTAGAAACTAAGGCTCCTGATGCATTTGAAGATCCGGTTTTAATTGTCAGAAGTAAGAAGCTTATGGAAATAGATGGTGTTTATAGGAAATATAACATAAATTCAGAGGGAATTAATTCACTATCCATAGTTGAAAGCTTCCAGAAAGCGTTACCTGATTATCTTCCTGCGGATGTGAAGAGACAGTCTATACTTAACATAATTGCTTCATCTAATGTAAGAATAGAAAACCTGCTGAAGGATGGTGAGGACAAGCTAAAAAGTTTGAATGACTTTTCCGGCTCCTTTACCGGTGATTCAGATAAAGTTATAGCAGGCTTCCAGGATGAGATTAAAAAACTGAAAGAAAAGATTGATAAGTTTGAGGAAGCAATCGCCGGCATGGAAAAACTGCAGAATGAGCAGAATTATGTCATAAAGTATGAAATGGATAAGATAAATAATATACTGAAATTTATAAATTCTGAAGAATAAAATGAGGGTGACATAATGCATGGTTATAGGCTTACTGGAAGGGGAAAATTTATTTTAACTATGCTTGTTATATTATCCTTAGCTGGTGTAATAAGCTTGAGGAAGTTTGCCGTAGCAAGTGATAAAAATGGGGTGTATGGTTCCTATTTAAATTCTTCACATTTGTATGAGGAACATGAAAAGCCGGATTTATGTCAGTTGGCATCGTCGTTCAATGCTGAAATAAATAAATCCTCTGAGGCTTATGGCGGTGTCTTTGAAGCTAAAGAGGATTTTTTAAGCATAAATGCGGAGGAGATTAAGACATACAATCAAAGCAAGGTAGTATTTTTAACCTTTGACGATGGACCTTCTGAAAATGTTACGCCTGCTATACTTGATGTGCTGGATGAATATGAAATCAAGGCAACGTTTTTTGTGTTAGGCAATATGTGCGAAAAAAATCCAGATGTGCTTAAGGATGTATATACCAGGGGACATTCAATAGGAAATCATTCTTACACTCATAATTTTAAGAAATTATACAAAGATGAAGAAAGTTTTCTTAATGAATTGACAATGACAGAAGATGTAATAAAACAAAATCTTGGTGATGAATACGTTCCAAGATTGTTCAGATTCCCAGGAGGATCCTTTGAAGATTATAAGCAGGAGTATATGGATGTGTTGGATGAAAAGGGATATGTAAGCGTTGACTGGAATGCGGTTACCGGAGACGCGGAAGTTGTATCACCTACGTATGATGGGACTCTTGAAAGAATGAAAGCAACCGTGAAGGGTAAAAGCAATGTGGTACTTCTCATGCATGATTCTGCTACAAAGCATGAAACTGTCGAGGCTCTTCCTGCTGTAAT
>DHUT01000009.1:0-16990 GCA_002409285.1 Firmicutes bacterium UBA5227
GAAAGGTGGATTTATAAAAATGTATAAAGAAGAACTGTTAATAATATCCCAGGCTGTGAACGAGAGTTCGCTCCATTCTAAAAATGAGGGACGACTTGTTGTCGTTCCTCATTCGAATACCTTACCTATGCTGTCATTAATTATTATGTTTGCCCTACTATCCATGGGCGTGGAAGATTTATTAATAAGTATAAGCTTGTTTCCTCTGTAATAGTTAATGAGACCCGCAGCAGGATATACTACCAGCGAAGTTCCGCCCACTATTAAAACATCTGCATTTTCAATATATTGCACTGATTGTTCAAGTATTTCCTGCTTCAGACTTTCCTCGTACAAAACAACATCAGGTTTAATTGTTCCCCCACAACCGCACTTAGGAACGCCTTTGCTTTCAACTATTGTATGAACATCATAGAACTTACCGCATTTCATGCAATAATTTCTATGAACAGAACCGTGCAGCTCCAACACATTTTTGCTGCCGGCGATCTGGTGAAGCCCGTCAATATTTTGAGTTATAACTGCTTTTAATTTACCTTGTTTTTCAAGTTCAGCAAGTTTATAATGAGCTGAATTGGGTTTGGCATCTAAAAATATCATTTTATTTTTATAAAAATCATAAAACTCTTCAGGATTGTGCTCAAAAAAGCTGTGGGATATAATTGTTTCAGGAGGATATTTATATTTTAAGTTATACAGTCCGTCAACACTTCTAAAGTCCGGAATGCCACTTTCCGTTGAAACACCGGCTCCTCCAAAAAAAACAATACTATTGCTGTCCTGGATTATTTTTTTCAATTTACTATTCATAACCGCCTCCTAAGTATAAGTATATTACAAATTCTGCTATTATACTATATGCATTACTCATACATATTTACAAGTCTTTTGCCGACCATATCCATATTAAGATACGCTTCATGCCTTTTAGGTATTGTTACTACATCCAGGTTTCCGTCAGAAATAAATCTTTCCCTTGTATTATTTTCATAGGCTTTAAAATAATCATATATGCCACAGTTATCCACTTTTATTTCGCTACCTGTAACTCTGTAAAGGCTTGTAAAGTCTGTCAGGGTATCAAATGGTGAATATGCCGGCCTCCAGCCTACATCTAAGACAGCAATCGTTTTGTATTTGTTTCCTTTATATTCGCCTTCAAGCATGTCAGTTACAAATTCCCGTTTTGGATTGCTTCCGTCGGGAAGTGCCAGTGTTTCAACAGTATAGTCAGGAAGATACGACCGGATAATGTTATTTACCGAACCTATTTCAGCTTGAATTTCCTCTCCGTCCAATGTTTCCATTTCCATATGGCTGTAGGTATGGTTTCCAATATCGTATCCATTTTCCACAAGCCATTTCAATTTTTGCTCAGCATATTCTGACTGTCCAAATGGGTTTGAATTTAAGAAAAAGCTGGCTGTAACATCAAAGTCAGGGTATTTTTGCTTAAATTCTTCCAATATTCCTACAGCACAGTCAGGGTCAATGGTTAGCTTGCCGTCTTTTTCAATATAATTAAAATTGTTTTGTCTTCCGTCATCAAAGGTTAATATTATGGGGGTATAGCCTGCCTTTGTTCTTATTTCACCCTTGGCATAATCGTTTAAGCTTATCATCCGATATTTGTTATCATACATATACTGTAAATCTTTACGCAGATTTTCCGGAGTCCTCTGCCAGTCACTTTCTTCCTCACCTATTCCGTGGTACATAATTATCATAATTTCACCTAATTCATTTGGCTTAAGAGATAAATCAATTTCTGAAATGGGGTCATTGACTTCCGGTTGGACTTCAGCCGGTTCTTCATCGGGTTTTTGTACTACCTCCTGTTCATCTTCCCGAATGTCAGCAGGATTATTATCCTGTTCCTTAGCACATCCAACACATAGCAGTAATATAAATACAGCGATAATTAAGTATTTCTTTTTCATCTACTTCTCCTCAAACTTTTCTTTCTCTTATTTTATAATATTTGCAAATAAAAGTCCATATGAAAGAATTTACATAATATTGTTGTCATTAACTATAAATTTGATATAATATATATATGCTTTTATATGGAGGTCAAGTGGAGTTGAGTAGTAGTAATAAAATTGCACAAGATAAGTTAAAACTTTTATATATTCTAAATTATATTAATCTGCCTTTGACTAATGCCGAAATTACAAATTTCATATTAGATAATGATTTTCTTGATTATTTTACATTGCAGCAGTCCCTTGGAGATTTGTGTGATTCTAAATTTGTTGTACTGAATTTAAAAAATGGTAACAAATATTATTCCATATCGGAAGCCGGAATAGTGGCTTTAGATATGTTTAGTGAAAAACTGCCGAAATATTTTATTAATCAGGTTGAAAAAAACTTTTCCAACTTAAAAAAAGAAATTAAAAAACACAGGGAATTGCTCGGTCATTATTACAAAAAGAAAGATGACGAATACATAGTATCTCTTCAGGTCATGGAAAATGAATCCACCATTTTCAGCTTAAGTATTAATGTCCCTGATGAAGAACTTGCAAAGCATATATGCAAAAAATGGGATTCCAGTCCTGAAACCATATTTTCAAGTATCTTAAAAACACTTACGACTGATTTTAATTGATTACTTTAATGCAGCTTGGTGTGAATTCCAGGTTTATTACTTTAGAAGCAGTTAGCTTGTCACTTTCAACAACTGTAATATGATTCTTTTTAGAATTGGTTACATATATATTATCCGTTCCCACGGTAAGACTTTCGGGATATCCTCCTACAAAAATTGTCTTAAGTATTTCTTTTTTTACGGCATCTATAATATAAATATTTTTATCATCTATATTTATCAGAAACAGTAATTGCCTTTTATAATCTATATCAAAATCCGAGGCAAGCCCTTCGATTAAAACTGTTTTTTTAATTTTATTTGATTCTATATCAATGAAATTAATCTTTGTATGAACATTTCCGTTAACGAAGTAGGTCATAACAATTAAGCAATCGTCAAGCATGAACATATGCATTGGCTTGCCTTCAGTAGTGAAACGCCTGATTATTTCCTTATTGCCTGAGTATTCGATTATTTCATTTTCCTCATAGCAGCATGTATACAGCTTATCATTATTCATATCGAATAATACATCATGAGGCTTAATTCCTGCCGGTATGGATTCAGTCAGTGTGAAATTAGACAATTCAATAACCGATATGTTGTCAGATTCAAAATTAGCCACATACATATTCTCTTTATCAACAGCCATATGTCTTGGATCTCTTCCAACGGTAACATCAGAAAATTCATTTAAAATATAGTTATACCTGTATATTTTGTTGTTGTGTGAATCTGCCAGGTATACCGAATTACCTGAATTGATTATGCTATGGATGGCTAACTTATCATTTTTCCCTAAATTAACACACCTTTTACAAATATATTCTTCAGAAAATAACTCCATTATGAATAACATTAATCTGCCTTGATAAATTCCGATTAAAGATACCTTGTCATCATATTTCATAGCAATCACCTCCATATAGTCTATGAGCTATAATTAAAGAAGTGAAAATTTTTATAAAAATGTTTAAGCCTCTAAATAAGGATGTTTTATTATTATGTAAATTCAGCAAAGTCATCTATATCTAAATGCATAGGGCTGTTGTACAGAGTGGTATAACAGCCCATTTCATGTAAATATAATCATAAATATCAGCATTTATTCCGTCAGGACACATGCTATTTTAAGTTAGCTGTCCCTTATAATCTATGGGTTTGTATTATTAGCTGCAGCTCTGGGTATGCATACTCTTGTTCCGACAATTAGGAAATTGGCTGGTCTCAGGTTTGGATTTGCAATTAACAATTGTGAAGCAGTAATGTTATTGGCTACAGCAATTGTAGATAAGCTGTCCCCGGTCTTGATTACATATTCAGTTGTGTTCGGTCCACAGCTTTGATAAGCTTCAGGAGGTATGCATAGTTCAGTTCCAGGAACAATAACGTTAAAGTTGAAATCGGTATTTGCTTCTCTTAGCTCATTCAAGCTCAGATTGTAACCAATAAGTATATCGCTTAGTCTTGTTCCTTCTGCTATTGTTACAACTGTTCCGAAGGGACAGCCTGCCGGAACATCAGGTACACATATTTCCTGGCCAACCTTTAAGTCATATGGATTGGCATCAGGATTAGCTTCCAATAATAAATTAAGTGGCATGTTGTACCTTTGTGCTATATTGTAGAAGCTTTCTCCTTCCTTAATAATATAATAAGCTCCGTTAATGCAGGTAGGCCTTTCAGGCACTCTGGGGACACACAGCGACATACCTTCTGTTAAGGTTCTTAGTCTCAATGTAGGATTTAATTCCAGCAGTCCAACCAGATTAGTTCCAAATCTGGAAGCTATGGAATTCAATGTATCTCCCGGCTGGACTACATAAGGCATCGTATATCTATTGGGACACTGAACCTGGTTTTGTCTATTTATCATTATATAATCACCTCATAATATAATTTGTTATTTTATAATATTCATGAGATAATGAATGTTTCTTAAAATTACTCCGAAACATAAACTTTAATCTTGAGCATACTTGTTTCTTTCACTTACAGCGAGCTTGTCACAGCGTTCATTGTATTCGTGTCCGTTGTGTCCTAAAACATGAACAAATTTAACCCGATGTCTACCGGTCGAATCTAATAGTCTCTGCCACAGTTCCTTATTTAATACAGCTTTTCCATCAGACTTTTTCCAGCCTTTTTTTTGCCATGAAACCAGCCATCCCTTATTGAAAGCATCTGTAATATATTTAGAATCAGTTGTGACTATAACTTCGCAGGGCTCTTTTAAAGCTTCAAGTCCTGCTATTACACCCATGAGTTCCATTCTGTTGTTTGTAGTGTGTTTTTCACCGCCGCTTATTTCTAATTCCCTGCCATTATACTCCAATATTACTCCGTATCCTCCCGGTCCGGGATTCCCACTGCAAGCTCCATCCGAATATATATTGACTTTTTTCATCATTTGACCGCCTTTTAAATTTATCAGTATTAGCATTACTTAGTAACGCCCTTTGGGGTTATGTTATTAAAGTAGTATACAGCCCAACTGAGTAAAAATCAAGAAAAATGCCGGGTATAATTGAAAAAGGTCAAATACGACTGTATTTGACCTTTAAATAAGTACAATTTATCTGCAACCGCCTCTGCCGCCGAGCCAATTATTGTCTCCACCCAGGAACCAGAAAATAATAAAAATTATTATTATCCACTGCAGCCAGTTGTTTTCTCCTCCAACATTGTCACAGCAATCATAGCCTGTTGCTTTTACTTCATCTGACATATATTTCACCTCTCTTTTATATGAGTTAATATATGTAAGAAAAACTATATTGTGAATGATTTACGCAAATGGATTATTATAATATTTCCAGAGTTAAAAGTACAGATTCCACAAGCTCATCGACATTCAGCTTGTCTTCTGACTTTAATATGGAATTTAGCTTAGGATTAATCAAAGGATGCGCCGGTGCAAATACAGAGCAGCAGTCATCATATGGAAGTATGGATGTTTCATATGTTCCTATTTCTCTTGCCCTGTCTATTATTTCGGTTTTATCCATACCGACAAGCGGCTTTAATATAGGCATTTCCACAGCGTTTTCAATTACAGTCATTGACTTCATGGTCTGGCTTGCAACCTGGCCAAGGCTTTCACCCGTTATCAGCATTTCCATATTGTTTTCTCCTGCGATTTTTTCTGCTATTCGCATCATAAACCTTCTTGCTAAGATTGTTGTTTCTTCTTCCCTGCAAAACTCTCGTATAGCCTTGTGTATTTCAAGCATATTTATGCTGAATAATTTTATTTTCCCGCAGTATTCTTCTAAAATTTCTTTTAATTGTTTTACTTTTTCATTTGCCCGTTCAGAAGTAAAGGGGTATGTATGGAAATAGAGTGCATTTATCTCCACTCCTCTTTTGGCAATCATGTAACCTGCAACAGGGCTGTCAATTCCTCCGGATAACAGAAGAAGCGCTCTTCCGCATGAACCTACGGGCATCCCGCCCACAGTTTTGATTTTTTCCGATGATATATAGCAATTATTTTTAATATCAATACATATTTCTACATCCGGATTATGAACATCAACACTTACATCATTGAATGCAGCCAAAATTCTGCTGCCAACCTCTGCGCTGAAATTCATGGACTTTATTGGAAAATTTTTGTCTCCCCTCTTTGTTTTCACTTTAAATGTCTTAATATTCTGCTTTTCTTTAAGATAGCTGAAAAGTTCTATTGATTTTTCAATTATCATTTCAGGGTCTTTGCCGGTCTTAACAGAAGGGCTGATTGTTACAATTCCAAAAACTTTTCTTGTTTTCTCTATAATTCTATCCATATCATCTTCATTTTTTGTCTCTATAAATACTTTTCCAAAATCCCTGTAAATAGATAAGTCCTTAAATTCCTTCAAATTGTAATTGATTTGTTCGATTAATTTATGTTCAAATTTCCCCCTGTTTTTACCTTTTAAAAAAATTTCTCCAAAACTTGCCGCTACAATATTGTACATTTGTTATCCTTTCTTACTTCATGATTTTTCTTATTTCATTAACTGAATTTTTAATATTCTCCACCACATATTCTACTTCATCAGCATTGTTGAAATATCCCAGGCTTATACGAATTGTTCCATCAATATATTCACGATCTAATTTCAACGCTTCCAAAATTCTATTTCCCTTAGTTCTGGAAGAGCAGGCGGAACCAGTTGAAACATAAATACCTTTTTGCTCAAGGTAATGAAGCAACACCTCTCCACGAATATTTTTAAAGGAAACGTTCAGTATGTGCGGAGCACCATCATCTTCCATAGAGCTGTTGATTTTCATATCGCTTATTTCTTCAGACAACCTTTTTGCATACAGCCTTTTCAACTCATCTAATTTATTCGTTTCCTCTTTAAATTCTGAATAAACAAGTTCACAAGCCTCTCCGAAGCCTACTATTCCGGGAGTATTTTCCGTTCCGGGCCGAACGTCTCTCTCCTGTCCTCCTCCAAAAGTTATTGAGTTTAATTTTATGCCTGAACGCACAAACAAGCCTCCCACACCCTTGGGACCGTGAATTTTATGGCTGCTGAATGCCATTGTATCAACAGGCAAATTATTTACATCAATATTTAATTTACCATATGATTGTACAGCATCCACATGAATTTTTGTACTCTTATTTTTATCTTTTACAATTTTTACTATTTTATTTAAATCCTGAACAATACCTATTTCATTATTTACATGCATGACTGACACAAGAGCTGTGTTTTGGTCAACTAACTTCTTTAAGCCTTCAATGTCTATCCTTCCCATTTTATCTGTTTCCACATATCTTATTTCCAATTTATCTTTAAAATAGCTGCATGTGTTATAGACAGAAGCATGCTCTATTCTGGTTGTAACAACGTTTTGTTCTGTACCTGCACCATATAAAATACCGGATATTGCAATATTATTGCTTTCCGTTCCTCCTCCTGTGAAATAAATTTCTTCAGGCTTTGCATTAATAATTTTTGCTGCTGACTTTCGTGCCTGCTTTATTTTTTTTTCTATTTCAAGCCCCATTCTGTGAAGGGACGAAGGATTACCGTAGTAATTTTCATTTATATCAACTATTTGACGTAATACCTGGGGTTTTACTTTAGTTGTTGCACTGTTATCTAAATAAACTTCCATAATAGCCTCTCTGTAAATTATTTATTTTCTTTAAAAATTTTGTAAAAAAAGCTTGCATAAAATACTTTTATTTGCTATAATAACTTATGGTTATCCCCCCCGATAACCAAAATATATTCCCAATACCCCTTTTATGCATATTAATGCTTCACAACAATGGCCATCCGGCCATTTTTGTGTTCCAGCCCTAAACTCCAGACCTACCGACCATTTATAAAGTTTCAGAGTCTTTTTTCTGGAACTTTATAAATGGTCGGTAGGTCTTACGCAGCGCAATCCCAATGTATGCGACCGAAGGGAGCAAATACATTGGTGATGGAGCCTGCGAATATGACTGACAGTAACCTCATTTAATTCTTTTTTTTATCTCTTATCTCTTATCTCTTATTTTATCTCCCTCATCACTTCATCCCTATACAACTCATAAACCATTTTAACAACTTCATTCCCGGCAGACCCATACTCTTTCTCATTTATCGAACATATAGGCAGCACATCGTTGGAGGTTCCTGTTATAAACGCTCCGTCAAAATTTTCAAGCTCTTCATATTTAATTATTCTTCTTTCAACCTGAATTCCGTTGTTTTCACATACTTCAATTACCTTGCTCCTTGTTACACCCAGGAGCACATTTTCATCCGGAGAAGTTACAAGTTTGTTTTCTTTAACAAAAAAAATATTGGATTTACTTCCTTCGCTTACACTATCATCCTCATTGATGAGTATAACTTCAAAAGCATGAGTTTCATCAATAATTTTTTGAATTTTTTCTTTATATTCCGCATGAAAGACTTTTGCATTGGGATTGTTTCTATGCACCTTTGCAGTAACGGTGTGTACACCGGTACAAAATTGTTCTTTTGTCGGATAATGGCTGTCTATAAAATAAAACAGCAAAATTTCACATTCCTTGTAATAATATGACACTCTGACATTACAATTGTCAAATTTATTTTCATCAATCAGAAGTTCAATTGATTTTTTAAAATCTTCATAATTGATATTTCCTCTTATACCGCTTAAATTAATACTGTTCATCAGACGATTGAAATGTTCTTTAAGAAATACAGGGCTTCTTTCAATTATTCTTATAACTTCATATATTTTTGCATTATCCTCTTCCAGTAACTTTTTTAACTCCTCCTTTAAAATTATTTCACCGTTCTTTACATTTTTTTCAGACAATATGTTCATGACAAATCCTCCCAAAATTTATTTATTTCACTAACTAATTCGTCCTTATTTTTTATTTTAACATAGTTCCTCCAGTGTTCAGGAAAAAGTCTGATATATGTTGGCTGACAAAGTCTTGAATCAATGAGAAGAACCACTCCCCTGTCATTTTCGGTGCGTATTACTCTGCCTGCCGACTGCAGAATTTTATTAAATCCCGGATACTTGTAAGAAAAATCATATCCCGAATTGAATTTATTGTCAAAGAAATCTTTAATAATATTTCTTTCAAAAGAAATCTGAGGTATTCCGGTTCCAATTATAACCGCACCTATTAATTTTTCAAGAGGCAAATCAATTCCTTCAGAAAAAACACCACCTACAACTGTGAAAAGCACAACTGTTGATTGTAATTTAAATCTGTCTGTAATTTCCATTTGTTCGTACTCGCTGATACCTTTGTCCTGAAGAATAATGTCAGAAACGTCAAAAAGCTCTTTATAAGTATCATAGACCTTCCCCATAAAGCTGTACGAAGGAAAAAACACCATGTAGTTACCCTTCTTCGATGAAATAACTTCATTTATATATCTGCAGGATGCTTCTATATTTGAATCCCGCACCGCATACTTCATTGATAAGTCATTAGCTACCATAAGCTTCATGTTTCTTTCTTCAAAAGGTGAATTTATCCTTAAAATGTAATCCTTTTCTGTTCCCCCCAGTATATATCTGAAATATTTCAAGGGTGTCAGCGTAGCCGAAAAGAAAATCGATGCCCAGGCATTTTTCAAAATACCCTTTAATATTTCGCAGGGGTCTGTCAAAAACAATTTTACCATTGTATTATTCTTTGAAATCGCAGCGTAGTAGCAAAAATTATCATCAGCTATTTCTGATATTTTAATAAAAAAAGTGCTTTTAAAATAAATGTCAATAAGTTCATCAGGAACGTCATCATTTTTTTTATCATTAATAAATTCTTCTGAAATAGATACGAATTTTCTTAAAGAATTTATTAAGTCAGATGGTTCTTCACTAAAAATAAACGCTTCATCAGAATTTTTCTTTATTTCCAGAAATCTTTTGTTTATATTGTATAGGCTGCTGCTTATTTTTTTATTAATGTCTTTCATTATTTTATATACATCATAAAATTCTTCCTTTATAATTTCGGGGGAATACATGCTTCTTACTCTGTCTTCCAAATTGTGTGCTTCATCAATAAGAAGAATATCATTATTATTTTTAAATACATCATCCCTTTGAAGTGAAACTCTCGGGTCAAAATAATAATTGTAATCACATATTACTGCATCAGACATATATGATAGATCCAGGCTTAATTCAAATGGACATAGTTCATATTTTTTTGCTATATTTTCTATGTAATCTCTGTCGTAGAGGCAGTCATTTTTAATGACATTTTTAAGAGGAGCATTAAGCTTATCATAATATCCTCTTGCATAGGGACAATATTCAGGATCACATTTCGTTTCCTCCATAAAGCATATTTTATCCTTTGCGGTAATAACTGTAGTACGAAGCTTCAGACCCTGCTCTGTCATAATTTTAATAGTGTTATATGCAATCATTTTAGTAGAAGATTTAGCTGTCAGGTAGTAAATCTTGGAATTATTTTTATAGTTTAACGATTTAATCGCAGGAAACAGTGCAGATATGGTCTTTCCCACACCTGTCGGCGCCTGGGCAAACAGCTTTTTTCCTTCTTTAACAGTCCGAAATACAGCAACAGAAAAGTCTCTTTGCCCATTCCTGTATTTATTAAAGGGGAATTCAAGATTATTAACAGTTTCTTTTCTTTCCCTGCGAAGACTGATTATTGTTTTTGCCCAATCAAGATATGAATTTAAAAGGTCATAAAAAAATTTCTCCAGTTCAGCCAATGTATATTCCTGTGATATTATCTTTGTACTACCTGAATTTAGATTATAATACCTGAGCTGCACATTTAACGATTCCAGTTTATTTTCAAGACCGTAGATATACCCATAGCATTTTGCCTGAGCCGTGTGAGCCATATTATAATCTATATCTATTAAGTTCAAGTCGGTATAAGTGGACTTTATTTCATCAATTGTCACCTGGGCATCTTCTGTTATTATTCCGTCTGCCCTTCCTTCGATAGCAAACAATATATTATTAAACTCAAATTCCCTTTTTAAATAAAATTCCTTCTGATAGGTTTCACCCATTTGAGACTGAAGAAGCTTATGAGCTTTAATGCCCTCCAAAGCCCTGTCGGTACTCATTGCTCTTGTGCTGATGTCACCGCTTTTGTATACGAATTCAACCAATTCCCTGACTGAAAGCTTGATGGTTTCCATTATTATCTCCTCACAGACCCATAAAAATAAACACTCGGCAGTGTTTATTATATCAAATAATGTATTAAACATAAAGCTTATTTTAAATATTGTACGCAAGTTACCCGGTTTCCGTCAATAGTAAACTTGTCAGATAAGCCTTCCACCAACATTAGTCCCCTTCCTGATTCACAAAAATCATAGTCACCAAATGCCTTATGTCTGTAGAATATTCCTGAACCTTCATCTGTAACTTCTATAGTAATGCATGAATTATTTATCCTTAGTTTTATAATTATTTGTTTATTTATATCCTGCCGATTTCCGTGCAATACACCATTAATTATTAACTCATATAAAATTATTTTGGTGTTGAAAAAGATATTTTCGGTTAATACTTCCTTGATATTATTAAGTATATCTTCAACAATATTCTTCACGCTGTCAATATCGGTATGGACTTTCCTTTCAATTGTATAATCCATTACAATTCCTCCAGTCCTGTTAAATATACCCTCATTTAAAGTATTTAAACCTATTGTATATAAAATAACACATAATTTACATCATAAGAATTCATATGTTTTTTTTAACCAATTAGCCGCTCAAATAATGTCCATATTTCCTCCACTCCACTTTTTGAAACAGCCGAAAATGGAAATATATAGCTGCTGTCCTTAATATTCAGTGTTTTTTTAATAACTGCAATATTTCTTATTTGCTGTGACCTTGAAAGCTTATCTGCCTTTGCGGCTATAACATATCCCGTATAACCGCAGCTTTTTATCCATTCAAACATCTGGACGTCATTTTTACCGGGCTCATGTCTGCAATCAACAAGCAAAATAACCTCTTTGAGCTGTTCTCTGTTATGTAGATATGTATCAATCATTTTTGCCCATTTTTCCTGTTCCGTCTTTGATACCTTTGCATATCCGTATCCCGGTAAATCAACGAAATTAAGCATATCATTTATATTATAAAAATTAATCGTTTGGGTCTTCCCGGGCTGAGAGCTTGTTCTTGCCAGACTTTTTCTGTTTAACAAAGCATTGATCATCGAAGATTTTCCCACATTTGATTTACCGGCAAAAGCAATTTCAGGTACCGCTGTTTCCGGATACTGATCCCTTCTTGCTGCCGTAATAAGTAATTCTGCTTTTCTGATTATCATAATATCTCCTTTTTAGCAATAGCTTAGCAATAGCTTAGATATTGCTAAGCTATTGTTCACATCAGTGCGTGTTTCACTACATCTTCTATTCTGTCTGCGTACACGATTTCCATTGGACGGATGATTTTTGAATCAATCTTGGAAACATCAGGTTTATTTTTTGTGCTGAGAACAACCTTTTTAATTCCAGCTCTTTTTGCGGCAAGAAGCTTTTCTTTTAATCCGCCTATAGGAAGAACTCTCCCTGTTATTGTTATCTCTCCTGTCATGGCAACATCTTTTCTTACAGGTCTCTTTGTAATAGCTGAAATAACCGCTGTTGCCATTGTAATTCCTGCTGAGGGTCCATCCTTGGGAATTGCTCCTTCAGGCACATGAATGTGTATATCTGTTTCTTTAAAAACAGAGTAATCAATATCAAATTTATCTGCATTTGCTTTAATATAGCTCAATGCGGCCATGGCTGATTCCTTCATAACGTCTCCAAGCTGTCCCGTAAGCTGAAGCTTTCCTGTACCCTTCATGATATTTACTTCAACAAACAAAGTTTCTCCGCCAACCCTGGTCCATGCAAGTCCTGTTACAACACCTATCTGATCCTCTTCATAAACCACATCATAATCATATTTTGGAACTCCAAGATAATTTTTTAAATTTCCAGAATTAATAACCACGGAATTTTTATTATTTTCAACTATTTGAACCGCAGTCTTTCTCATTAAAGTTGCTATACTTCTTTCAAGGCTTCTTACGCCTGATTCCCTTGTATATCTTTCAATTATTTCAGTTACGGCATTTTGAGAAATACTGACTTGCTTTTCTTTTAATCCATGTTCCTTAATTTGTTTTTTTATTAAATACCTTTCTGCTATATTCTTTTTTTCAATATCCGTATATCCTGATATTTCAATAACTTCCATCCTATCCAAAAGAGGCTCCGGAATTGTTGCAGTCGTATTAGCTGTAGTTATAAACATTACATTTTCCAAACTGAAGGGTGCTTCAATATAGTGATCCGTAAATGTTTTGTTTTGTTCAGGATCCAGTGCTTCCAACAGAGCCGAAGCAGGGTCTCCCCTAAAGTCATTTGAAAGTTTATCAATTTCATCAAGTAAAAACACCGGATTATTAACTTTAGCTTTTGCGATGGACGTTATTATTCTGCCCGGAATTGCTCCAATGTATGTCCTTCTGTGACCTCTTATTTCTGCCTCATCCCTTACTCCTCCAAGTGATATTCTCACATACTTGCGGTTCATGGCTCTTGCAATTGATTTTGCAACAGATGTCTTGCCAACTCCGGGAGGCCCTACAAAGCAAAGTATTGAGCCTTTCATGTTTTTGTTAATATTTTTAACGGCAAGGTACTCTAATATTCTTTCCTTCACGTCTTCCAGCCCGTAATGATCCTCAGAAAGTATTTCCCTTGCTTTCTTTAAATCGGTATTATCTTTAGTTTTTTTATCCCATGGCAAATCAATGAGCCAATCAACATATGTTCTTATAACACCTGCATCCGCTGAAGATGATGAAATTTTTAAAAGCTTGTTTACTTCCTTCTCCGCTTTTTCTTTTACTTCCTTGGGCATTTTAGCTTCGGAAATTTTCTTCATGTATTCATCCACTTCAAATTCAGTGCTTTCGTCCTCACCCAATTCTCTTTGTATTGCTCTAAGCTGTTCCTTCAGGTAATAGTCTCTCTGAAATTCATTCACCTGTTTTTTTACAAGGTCTTCAATTTCATTTTCAATTTCAAGTACCTTAATTTCCCTGGACAAGATTTCATTAATCGATTCAAGTCTTTCATAAGGATCAAAGGTTTCCAGGAGGCTCTGCTTCTGTTCCGATTTTAAATAAATATATGAAGCAACCAGATCTGCAAGTTTATCCGGGTTTTTGATTTCTTTCAGTGATGTTATTGCATCCGGTGATATTTTAGCATAAATCATGGAGTATTCTTCAAAATTATCTAATGTCAGACGCACAACTGCTTCCAGCTTATCACTTAAAGGTAAGTCCAAATCATAAACATATTCATCCAAAATAACTTTAAAATATGGTTCAGCCTGGGAAAGCGAAATAATTTTAGCCCTGCTGATGCCTTCAACCAGTACTCTGATGTTATCGCCAGGCATTTTAATCATCTGCTTTATCCTGCATATAACACCAACCTCATAAAAATCGTCCTCTCTTGGAGAGTCCATACTTGCTTCCTTTTGTACTGTAAGGAAAATGTCTGAATCTTCAAGCATAGCCTCTTCCAATGCATTAATAGACTTTTCTCTTCCGATGTCAAAATGTATAACAGTATCCGGAAATATTCCTATTCCCCTGATTGGAATCAAAGGAAGTATTCTTTTCTCTACGTTGTAATTTTCTATCATATAATCTCCTTAGTAAAAACTGCCTGCTTAAGGCAGGCAGTTTTATGAAGCATTTTCCTTTTTATCGGATACAGGCATTTTAGTTAAAACCAGTTTTGGGTCACTTTTATTTACAATAGTATCCTTAGTGATAACACATTTCTTAATGTCATTTCTTGAAGGTATTTCATACATAACCTCAGTCATAGTACTTTCGAGAATTCCTCTTAAGCCTCTGGCACCCGTATTTATCTCCATAGCTCTGTCAGCTATTTCTTCCAAAGCGTCCTTCTCAATCTCTAATTCAACATTATCCATTTTAAACAGTTCCTTATACTGTTTTACCAGAGCATTTTTGGGTTCTGTAAGAATTGACATTAAAGCCTTCTTATCCAATTTTTCCAAAGCAACCAAGACAGGCATTCTGCCTACAAATTCAGGAATTAATCCAAATTTCAAAAGATCCTGGGACTGAACCTGAGCAAGCAGCTTATCAGTATCCATAGAGGTATTTCCGGAAAGGTCTGCTCCAAATCCAATACTTTTCCTGCCTATTCTTTTTTGTACAATTTTTTCTATTCCATCAAATGCACCGCCTAAAATGAATAATATATTAGTGGTATCTATTTGAATAAATTCCTGATGAGGATGCTTTCTTCCTCCCTGAGGAGGAACATTGGCAACAGTGCCTTCCAGTATTTTAAGAAGTGCCTGCTGTACTCCTTCGCCACTTACATCTCTGGTAATAGAAGGGTTTTCTGAGCGCCTTGATATCTTATCAATTTCGTCAACATATATAATGCCCTTCTCTGCTCTCTCTACATCATAATCTGCTGCCTGGAGAAGCTTTAACAATATGTTTTCAACATCCTCTCCCACATATCCCGCTTCTGTTAAAGAAGTTGCGTCGGCAATTGCAAAGGGAACATTCAAAAGCTTAGCCAAGGTTTGAGCAAGATATGTCTTACCACTTCCGGTAGGACCAAGCAAAAGAATATTGCTTTTTTGAATGTCCACACCGTCATCCTTCGCCCTATAATTTATTCTTTTATAGTGATTATATACCGCCACAGCCAGTGCCTTTTTTGCCTTATCCTGGTGAATTACATATTCATCAAGCTTTTCTTTTATTTCCTTTGGCTTTGGCAGCTCCGTAAAATTATATTCTTCAAACAAATCTATGTCATCATCCACAATGTTGTAGCATAATTCAATACACTCATCACAGATGTAGACGTCAGGACCGGCTATGAGCCTTCTTACCTGTTCCTGAGATTTACCGCAAAACGAGCATCTGATTTGCTTATCATTGATTTTGCCCATTTAAACACTCCTTATTTTCTTTTTGCGATAATTTCATCTATTATGCCGTATGCCTTGGCATCCTCCGCTGACATGAAATTATCCCTGTCCGTATCATGTTCAACCTTTTCTAAAGGCTGACCTGTCCTCTCACTTATAATTCTGTTTAATGTATCTCTTGTTTTAATGATCCTATCCGCATGTATCTTTATGTCAGAAGCCTGACCCTGCATGCCGCCGAGAGGCTGGTGTATCATTATTTCTGAGTTGGGAAGAGCAAATCTTTTTCCCTTTGTTCCCGACAGCAGTAAAAATGCACCCATGCTTGCCGCCATACCCACACATATAGTTGAAACATCAGGTTTAATATACTGCATGGTGTCAAAGATAGCCATTCCCGCAGTAATTGAGCCTCCTGGTGAATTTATATACAGCTGTATGTCCTTGTCGGGATCCTCTGATTCTAAAAATAACAACTGTGCAACAATCAGGCTTGCTGTTACATCATTAACCTCATCACCTAAAATTACAATTCTGTCCTTTAAAAGTCTTGAATATATATCGTAAGATCTTTCTCCTCTTCCGGTTTGTTCAATTACATATGGAACCAGTGCCATAATTTTCCTCCTATTATTATATTATATTCTAATTTATATTGTACTTAAATATCTTAAGTTTATCTTAAGTTTACCTTAATTTATTTTTCTTCGGTTTTTTCATCCTCTGTTAATTCTTCTTCTACTACTGCTTCGGGTTCTGCCTCTTTCTCCTTAGGCTCAATAAACACCGCATTTTCTACAAGCATGTTGATAATTTTTCTCTTCTTTAGTGTTTCCTCAATATAGTTTCTGTTTGATTGTAAAAGGCTTTTTTTGAACCCTTCCAATCTATCCTCTTCCACATTGTAAGAAGCAGCAACCTCTTCAACTTC
>DHUT01000009.1:17204-19063 GCA_002409285.1 Firmicutes bacterium UBA5227
AGTTCTGCCTTCACATTAAATTCAGCCTGTTCTCTCGCACCTTCCTTGAACTGGTTCACAAAATTATTTATTAAATCATCATATTCATGACCTGTAAATCCCTGATTACGGAATTGCTGTTCATAGTCTCTCGCAAGGTAATTAATCTCCCTTTCGATTAAAACCTCAGGTATAGTTACCTTAGCCTCATTCACGATCTTAGTTATTACATTGTTGTCATTGGAAATTTTTTCGGAATCAGCAGCCTTTTGCTCTAAAGTCTTTCTTGTGTCAGCTTTTAATTCTTCTAAAGTATCAAATTCACTTACATCCTTGGCAAATTCATCATCTATTGCAGGAAGCTCCTTTGTTTTTATTTCATGTATTTTTACATTGAAAACTGCATCCTTGCCTTTCAGATCTTCTGAATGATAATCTTCCGGGAATGTGACCTTAACTTCTGCTTCCTCATCTTTATTTTTTCCTATTAACTGTTCCTCAAATCCGGGAATAAATGTGTTTGAGCCAATTTCAAGAGACTGATTTTCGGCAGTTCCCCCTTCAAATTGTTCTTCGCCGACAAATCCCGCATAGTCAATAATAAGAAAATCACCGTTTTGAACCGGTCTGTCATTAACTTCAACTATCCTTGAGTTTTTTTCCTGAATAGATTTCAGTTCATTTTCAACATCTTTCTCGGTTACATTTATTACGGTTTTTTCTACCTCAATACCCTTATACTCAGTAAGCTCAACTTCAGGCATAACTTCAACATCAGCAGTTATAATTATTTCTTCGCCTTCTTCAAATTTTGTAATGTCAACCTTGGGACTGTCTATTACATCAAGCTCAAGTTCTGTAACAGCCTTTGGGTATTCTTCCTGAATTGCAAAGTCCAGTGCATCATCATAAAAAATGCTCTTGCCATATTTTCTTTCAATTATATGCCTTGGAGCCTTTCCCTTTCTGAATCCCTGAACGTTAATGTTATTCTTAGCTTTTAAATATGCTTTATTCACAGCATTTTCAAATTCTTCAGGTGTAACTGTAAACTCAATTGTAACCAGATTTTTTTCTTTTTTAAGTAATTTTGAACTCATTTGTTCCTCCTATATTTTATTGTATGTAAAACAGTCAATAATGTTTCAAATTAATGATTCTCATAATTTAACCATTATATTATAACATAATACTTTGCAAAATCAATAATTATTTGAAAATTCTGGTGTCATGACCTCCTACGGAAAAAACTAATTATTTTTGTATTCATAAACACGGCATTTCATTAAAAAATTATGTCCGCTTAAAAATACCTGAATTTTATTTTTTTTAAAAACCATTCCTGCCTTTTCCATGACTCTCCCTGATGCCACATTTCTCACATCATGCATTGCACAGATTGTTTCAAATCCCACTTCCGAAGTTAAAAAGCCAAGAACCCTTGTTAATATTTCTGTAGCGATACCTTCATTCCATCTTTTTTTTGCAACAGTGTAGCCTATTTCACAATATTTTTTTGTGTTTTTTATGTTAGTAGCCGAAATTGACCCTATTACCTCATGTTTTTCTTTATCCCAGACTGCCCAATTGTAATAATTCAATCTTTTGTAATTCTCAACCCATTCAAATATATAACTTTTAGTTACAGCTTCATTTTCATGAACATTCCAGGCATTATATCTTGCAGAATCATAGTCGCTGGACCAGTTTTCATATACATCATGAGAATCACTTAACTGAAACTTTCTTAACATAAATCTGTTAGTTTCCAGCGGCACTGTTCCTTTATGTTTTAAGTCCTCTTCACTACTTATACAATACTGCATACAACCATCTCCCAAGTTATCCACTACAACCATTTCATTATACAATTTTTGTTA
>DHUT01000009.1:19265-19491 GCA_002409285.1 Firmicutes bacterium UBA5227
CATTTCATTATACAATTTTTGTTATATTTTGCAAAGCATTTTTTACACAAATTTAACCTAGACGATTGTAATTTATATAAAAAAAATGTATAATGAAAAAAATACATAATTCGGGAGGTTATATGGATAATTCAAATAGTGAAATTATGCATGACAACTACAGTCAAGCAATTAAGGATCGCACCGAAAGTAAAGATAAAAAGTTTATACCTGCCATTGAATCTGT
>DHUT01000009.1:19809-20032 GCA_002409285.1 Firmicutes bacterium UBA5227
CGGAGTAATAGCAGTATATCCATTCACTCCGCAAATTGCCATAAATCAGGCTATAATAGAAGTTTCCTCTGCTCCGGTATTTGTGGGAGTAGGCGGAGGCATCACAACCGGGCAGCGTTCCATAGACATTGCAATCAATGCGGAGTTAACCGGCGCTTATGGAGTGGTAATGAACGCTCCAACACCAAATGAACTAATATCTGAAATGAAAGAAAGACTTGAT
>DHUT01000074.1 GCA_002409285.1 Firmicutes bacterium UBA5227
CTGAAGCAAGTACAGTTAAAATAATCATGATGAAAACCTTTGTTTTATGTCTTAATATTAATTCTTTCATATATGGCCTTTCTAAATTATTAAATTGTATATTCTAATTTTTGAATGCTAAAATCCCATTTATTTACTTAGTTTTTTATGTGTAGACTTTTCTAAAATTTGATTAAAGTCAGAATGGCTGTGAATAGTCACAAATTCCGACCTCCGGTAACAAAAATATGCCGAGTAGTGATTGTGTAATATCGTTTACAAGTTTTAATATCCGATGGCTTTTCCATCTCTTCTTGGGTCGGCAGAGCCCTCGATTTTTCCATCATTTAAATAAACAATTCCCTGTACTCCTCCCATTTTTATATCATAATCCAAAACTTTTGCTGTCGTATGCCCCATTTTTTCTACTTCCTGTATTGAATTATGGCTTATTCTGTTCTCATACATCACCATATTTTCTAAGTTATCGGAAAACCTTGGAGAAGCAATTGCTTCAGCGATATCCATCTTATGATCAATTAATTTTGAAATAACCTGCGCTACTATACATATTATTTTTTCTCCTCCAGGAGAGCCTAAACACGCAAAAGGCTTGTCATCCTTCATAATAATTGTAGGACTCATTGTGCTTAATGGTTTTTTAAGGGGATAAGGAGAATTTATGCTATACTTATCTGTAGAAAAATCAGCCATTGTATCATTTAATATAAATCCGGTTCCTTGGGGAATAATTCTTGAGCCACAAAAATGGTTTATAGTCTTAGTAACCGCTACTAAATTATTATACTTGTCCCCTACCGAATAATGAGTTGTATCACTGTGCTCATAATTCCATGGATTAAATCCATCAATTTTAACCGAATTATTTAAATCAATTTTATTTGCAATTTCTTTTGCATACTCTTTTGACGTCAAGCCTGCTACGGGGACATCATAAAACCTGTCGTCAGCCATATATTTTGCCCTGTCCGAATATGTAATTTTCATTGCCTCGGAGAACAAATGAATATACTCTGCTGAATTAACCTTAAATCCGGATATGTCAAAGTTCTCCAGGATATTTAATAATTGTATAATATGAGTTCCTCCGGAGCTTGGCAATGGGCATGAATATATTTTATATCCCCTGTATTCTCCTGTAACAGGCTTTTTAATACAAACTTTGAAATCCGCCAAATCTTCCTTTGTAATAATTCCATTATATTTATCTACTTCATTTATAATTTTATCTGCTATTTCACCATCGTAGAAAGCATTCGCACCTTCACGGGATATTAAGCTGAGAGTTTTTGCCAAATGGGGGTTTCTGTATGTTTGTCCCTTTTGCAGGTTTTTATAATAGCTATCTGTTTTTAACGGTCTCTCGAAAAAATGATTATACATCATTTCCGTAACAATAAATCCTTCCTCCGCTAACTTGATTGAAGGCTCAATTATTTCTCTTAGTGACATGGTACCGTAATTTTCCAAGGCATAAATCAATCCTTTTATCTCTCCCGGAACTCCAACAGATTTACCACCGATAGAATTTTCTTCATCAACTATGCTTCCATCTGAATTAACCTTATACATATCAGCACTTGCGGCCCTTGGAGCAACTTCTCTGAAATCAATTAAAACAGGCTCTTTTAAACTGCAATTCTTAATCATCATAAAGCCTCCGCCACCTATGCCTGAAGCGCTTGGCTCACACACTCCAAGTGCAAATCCCGTTGCAACGGCAGCATCAACTGCATTGCCCCCCTTTTTCAATATATCGATTCCTATTTGAGAAGCTTCATTTCTCGCTGATGCAACAACCGCATTAACTCCTATTACTTTTCTGTTATCTTCCATACTTTATTCAGCAATATATTGCTCTCTCCTCCATTTATTTAATGCACTATTACAACTTCTGACTTTAGCACCTATTTTTACAATATCGCACCCACATAATACAATATTTAACATAATATTGCTTGCACATTATCTTTCGATATTTTTCATGTATATACGTTTGCAAAAATTATATCATTTTATGGATTTTTTTGCAATATAGTTATTTTACTCCTTTTTGTTAATGTAAATTAGATATGAAGCGCTCCTGCATCTTCAAAAACGCCTTCTGATAATTTATACACTCTATTACATAAAGGGAACACTCTTTTATCATGTGAAATAATCATTAATGTTTTTTCAATAAATAATTCCTGCATTACCTTAATTATTAATTCAGTATAATTTGTATCAATATAGTTGAGAGGTTCGTCAATAATATATAAATCGCATTTACGGTAAATACCTCGTAATAATTGTATGAGTTTCGCTTCTCCTCCTGATAAATTACTTCCGTGCTCTAATAAAATATTCTCCTGATATAATTCCTTTTGTCGCAAAATATCAATAAGCTGTTCCGGAATTTCTTCTTTTTTTCCCATAGTAATATTTTCATATATAGTGCCGGAAAAAAGTTGAGGGGTAGCCGGAATTAAACAAATATGCTCCCTTAAACTTTTTAGGGAAATTTGGTTATAATCTACACCATTATAAGTAATATTTCCTTGATAATTCTGCAACAAGCCGCATATTAAGTTTGCTAATGTTGTTTTTCCACAACCATTACTACCCATAATTCCAATTCTGTCTCCTTGTCTAATCGACATTGAAAAATCTTTGAATATTTCTTTTTCCCCTACTGAATAAGTTAAATCTTGAATATTAATTTCCCGCATCTTAGTTATCAGACTTTTATTATTTATGTAACCTGTGTCATTAACTGCATCCTGCATAACTTCATTAATTCTTTTTTTATACATATTATATTTTGATTTTTCTTTTGGGTAATCCAGATAAAATTCTAAGGGCGACCATAGTTTTGCATAATATAGCGACATTGCTACTACCATACCAATAGTGATTTTGCCACCAAGTACAAACATTCCTCCAAAATAATATACTGCAACACTCAAAAGATTTAGCAAACCGGTAATAAAAATAAAATCATAAACAGTTTCTACCGAACTACGCTTTTGTTTTACTCGAAAACTATTTAATATAAAATTATCCATCTTTGAAGCAAACCATTCAGCAGAATTATTTACTCGTAATGAATAGTCACAATAAATCATTTCTTCAATATGTGTATTCATTTTATCTTGTATATCTTCTATCTGACCCGTTAATTTTCCTACCTTCTTAGCTAAATATTTATAACAAATCATAATCAGTGGGAATATGGAAAAAAGAGAAATTGCATATGTAATATCTATTTTTAACATCATGAAAATTATCGCAAGCAAATAAATCCCCTGAACCCAGAAGTTTACCTTTTTATTAATAATAAATGGTCTGCAATTTTCAATATCTGAGTGAAACCGTTGGATATAATACCCTGTTCCCTTCTGATAGAATTTTTCATAGGGAAAATTATTCAGGTGCAAAGCAAAATCCTTCTTTTGCAATAATATCGTTGCATTTTCATAACATTCCTGAATATAATTCGCTGCTGCTAAAAACAGTATAAATAGTATCATAATAGCCATGTCTATTAACCCGTAAAATTGTAATTTACTTATATCATTTAACGAAATTGCATCTATTAATTTTTGAGTGACTATTGGCGTTAACAAACCTAATATACGATGACCTGTTACTAATACAGTATATAATATAAACATTTTTTT
>DHUT01000007.1:0-7039 GCA_002409285.1 Firmicutes bacterium UBA5227
TGCAAATTTGAATGTTCTTTTTTTTATCTCATTGAGAAAAATATTTACCTTTCAGAGCTGTACAATAAATCATTCAAAGTTAAGTTTTTAACATAGGTTATAATACATATCATTTAATAGGATAAAAAAATAAGATAAAGTATGTTACATAAATTGTATTATAACATACTTTATTGGCTCCTAAAACATTTATTTTACCCCCCTTTTATTCAACAGCAAAAATTAGTTCAGCTTCAACCGCAATTTCATCATTTACATAGGCTATTGCATTTCCTATACCAAATTTTCCTTTTAACTTGGTTATTTTTGTAACAAGTTTCAGCGTGTCTCCCGGACATACCTTCTTTTTAAATCTGGCATTTTTGATGCCTCCAAAGTAAACTGTCCTGTTTTGAAATTTTTCCAGCGACAGAATAGCTACAGCTCCTGTCTGTGCCAGGGCTTCGATAATTAAAACTCCCGGCATAACAGGATTTTCAGGAAAATGTCCCTGGAAATACTGTTCGTTAAATGTTACGTTCTTTATTCCCACAGCCATTTCCCCGGCTTTAAGCTCAATAATCTTATCTATCAAAAGCATGGGATACCTGTGAGGCAGTATTTTTTGAATATCACTTGTATTATAAATCATAACAATTCCTGCCTGTGCTTTTTCAATATCAAGGTGGCATTATGCCCGCCAAAACCAAAGGCGTTGGATAAAGCGTAGTCCAGTTCCTGTGAAATTCCCTCATTTGGGACAAAGTTTAATCCCAGCTCAGGATCTGTTATTAGGTGGTTAATTGTTGCCGGAATGTATGAATCCTTCAGTGCTCTCGCACACACTACTGCCTCTACTGCTCCGGCTGCTCCCAGTAAGTGTCCCGTCATTGACTTTGTAGAACTTATGGGGATTTTTTCGGCATATTCTCCAAACACATTTTTAATGGCCTGTGTTTCAAATTTGTCATTGTACTTTGTGCTTGTTCCGTGGGCATTAATATATCCTATATCCTCCCGGCGGATTCCTGCATCCTCTATGGCGCAAAGCATGGAGTTGGTCTGCCCCTCTGAGCTTTCATCAGGCGAGGTCATGTGATATGCGTCGCATGTGGCGCCATAGCCAACTATTTCTGCATATATTCCGGCTCCTCTTTTAACAGCATGCTCATATTCCTCTAAAATCATTATGCCGGCGCCCTCTCCCATTACAAATCCATGTCTTTCCAGATCAAAGGGTATTGAAGCTCTGTTTACATCTGTAGTTGTGGATAAGGTGGTCAGTGCGGCAAATCCGGCAATGGAGCAAGGAGTTATTGCAGCTTCTGACCCTCCTGCCAGCATAACATCACAGATTCCGTCCTGTATCTTCTTATATGATTCGCCTATGGCATTTGCCCCCGTGGCACATGCGGTAACAGTGGAATAATTTATAGCTTTGGCTTTATACCTGATTGCTATGAGACCGGATGCCATGTTTGAAAGCATCATCGGAATAAAGAATGTTGATACCTTTCCCGGACCCTTGGTAAGGAGCTTCTCGTGCTCCGCCTCTATTGTATGAATACCACCAACGGCGCTTCCGACAACACATCCGAATCTGTGACTGTCTAATTTTTCCGTATCCAGTCCGGAATCCCTGACAGCAATATCAGCAGCAGCCAATGCAAACTGACTGTATCTGTCCATTCTTTTTGTTTCTTTTTTTTCTATATACTGTACGGGATCGAAATCTTTTATTTCCGCAGCTAATTTTACATTAAAATCCGTGGTATCAAATGATTCGATAGGGCTGATTCCACACCTGCCCTTTTTTATTCCTTCCCAGAACTCATCGCCGGTGCCTATGGGGCTGACAACTCCTACACCTGTTATTACAACTCTTCTTTTCATAATCCCTCCCTGATCTATTGCTGAATGATTGCTGAGCAATTATTCAGTCATTGTCCTTACATATAGTATCCGCCGTTTACTGACAGCACCTGTCCTGTTATATATGATGCTTTGTCAGAAATTAAAAATTCTACCGCATCTGCCACATCCGCAGGCTGCCCCAGTCTTTGCAGAGGTATGTTTTTCACCATCTCCATCCTTATAGCTTCAGGTATCTTATCCGTCATTTCAGTCTGAATAAAACCGGGGGCTATGGCATTTACAAGAATGTTTTTCTTTCCCAGTTCCCTTGCCATGGACTTAGTCATTCCTATTATTCCTGCCTTTGAAGCTGCATAATTAACCTGACCCGAATTCCCGGCAAGACCTACCACCGATGAAATGTTTATAATTCTTCCATGTTTTTGTTTAATCATTCTTTTTACAGCATGCCTGCAGCAATTAAATGTCCCCTTCAAATTTGTGGAAATCACCACATCGAATTCTTCCTCGCTCATCAAAGGAATAAGATTATCCTTTGTAATTCCCGCATTGTTTATCAGCACATCTACCGAACCAAATTTTTCATAAGCCATGTACACAAGCTTTTTTGCATCTTCATAGACTGATATATCACATTTAACTGCTATATTTTCGGCTTCTCCGTTGGCAAGGCCGCTTAAAAGTTCCTCCATGGAAGCTGTGCTGCTCCTGTAATTTAAAATTAGGTTGTAGCCAAGCTCATTCAGCCTTGAAGCTATAACCGACCCAATACCCTTTGAAGCTCCCGTTATTATTGCAGTTTTCATAGTTTCTCCTTTCACGACAGCCGTAAATTAATGTAATCCTCCATTGATGTGACACTGCTGATATTTATTGATGTAACACTTTTATTTATCTTTTTTATAAAGCCTGTTAATGATTTTCCCGGTCCTATTTCCACAAATGTATCGACACCGTCAGCTATCATTTTCCTAACACAGCCTTCCCATCTTACAGGATTGTAAACCTGTTTTTCAAGTTTGTCTGCCATGTCTGAACCGTTACGGTAATATTCGGCATCTACATTTGATACTACATTGCAAAATGGCTTTTTGAATTCTATCTTTTCCAGATCCTCCCTAAGCCTTGTTCCGGCAGCTTCAAGCATTGATGTATGAAATGGAGCACTTACCTGTAGAGGTACTGCTTTTTTGATGTTGAACCGGGATGTCAGCTTCAAAGCATTTTCAATTGCTTTGCTTTCGCCTCCCACAACAACTTGACCCGGACAGTTAAAATTTGCAGGTTCCAGCAATCCGAATTCCTCTGTTACAGCCTTGCAAAAACCTATTGCATCCTCATCTGTACATCCTATTAACGCCAACATGCCTCCCTGCCCCAAAGGAACAGCATTCTGCATATAATTACCCCTGTTGTAAACAAGCTTAACAGCAATTTCAAAGTCCATGGCTCCGGCTGCCGTTAACGCCGAATATTCACCAAGACTCAGTCCACCCATAGAGATGGAATCATCCATATTTAAATGTTTTTTTAGCACTTCAAAAATTGCCATGCAGACGGTCAGTAATGCAGGCTGTGTTATTTTAGTAATACTTAACTCTTCATCCGGACCTTCAAAGCATAAACCTGCTATATCAAAGCCCAGTTCTTCCGTTGCTTTTTGGAATATCTCTCTGCTTTCTTTAAAGTTTTCATAAAAGTCTTTCCCCATACCAGCATACTGTGCGCCTTGACCGGGAAATATAAAAGCTGTTTTATTCATTTCCACCTCCCAAAACATACAAACCCATTCTCTTCATAACTATTTCTGCTTCATCAAACATTTCCGTTATTATTTCTTTGCAGTCCTGCTCTCTGTTGACCAAACCGGCAATTTGTCCCGACATGACAGAGCCGTAATCCACATCTCCCTCCACCGCTGCCTTATAAAGCCTTCCTTTTCCCAGAGATTCCATTTCTTCCGCAGTTCCGTTACTTTTCTCCAGTTCCTTAAACTGAGTCACCAGCTTGTTCTTGAGCACTCTTACAGGATGACCTGTTTTTCTTCCTGTAACTGCGGTATCTGTATCGGAAGCCTTCTTAATTTTATTTTTATAATTTTGGTGGACACTGCATTCCTTTGCTAATAAAAATCTTGTTCCCACCTGTACGCCCTGGGCACCAAGGCACATAACAGCGGCAACAGCCCTGCCGTCACCTATTCCTCCTGCCGCAATAACCGGAACACTTACCGCATCAGCCACCTGGGGAGTAAGACACATTGTGGTTGTTTCACCCACATGTCCTCCGGATTCTGTACCTTCGCATATGATGGCGTCCGCACCTACCTTTTCCAAATGTCTGGCAAAGGCAACCGAAGGAACAACCGGAATAACCTTGGCTCCTGCTTCCTTCCACATCTTCATAAACTTTCCCGGGCTGCCGGCTCCGGTGATAATAACCGGCACTTTTTCTTCAGCAAGTAAGTTTGCTGTTTCCTCAACATATGGACTCAAAAGCATAACATTCACACCAAAAGGTTTATTAGTCAGTTCTCTTATTTTTTTGATTTCTTTTTTCAGATTCTCAGCTCTGCCATTACCTGCCGCTATTATGCCGAGACCCCCTGCTTCTGAAACTGCAGCAGCCAGAACAGCATCAGATATCTGAGCCATCCCTCCCTGAAGTATGGGATATTTAATGTTCAGCAGGCGGCATATACTTGTACTAATCATATGATCTCCTTATGAAAAAATTTATAGTACTAATTCACATTAAATGTTTCCCTTGAGGCGAATTAGTATATACCGATCCTATAATTCCTATAATGCGGACAAATATTTGTCTGCATTTTAAAATTATCAGTATAAAACGCCTGACAGGCGTTTTTTGCTTCTCTTAATTTGATTTCTTATTTTCAATGTAATCTACAATGTTATTAACAGTAACAAGCTTGCTGTAATCATCCTCTTCAATTGTTACTTCCAGTTCATCTTCAATTTTACTTATTAATTCAAATAAATCCAATGAATCCGCCCCAAGGTCATCCTTGATTTTGCTTTCCGGCTTTATATTTTCTTCTTCTACATCCAATTCTTCAACCAAAATTTCTTTAACCTTTTCTAAAATCATTATGTCCTCCAAATTAATTATTTTTAATACCTATTATTTTGATTCAAATACTTATTCAACCACCAATATTTTGATACTCGAAGTATATAATAAAAATATTTCCTTGTCAATATATTTTTATTATACGATTAAATTTCATAACTGAAAAAGCCCGTCTTTCGACAGGCTCAAGCTCTGAATTTATTGATTGTTACAGCATTTTGCTTATAATTACTTCCCGGATTCTTTCGGCGGCTCTACCATCTCCGTAAGGATTGACCGCATTAGCCATTTTATTGTATTCTTGCTGATTGTTGAGAAGTGTATCTATTTCTCTGAATATTGTATCTTTTTCGATACCCGCTAACTTTGCGGTTCCTGCTTCTATTCCTTCCGGCCTTTCTGTTTCTTTTCTTACCACCAGCACCGGCTTTCCAAGTGAGGGGGCTTCTTCCTGTATTCCGCCTGAATCTGTTACTACCAGGAAGCATTTATCCATAAGATTGGTAAATGGCAGATAGTCAAGAGGTTCGATTAAATGTACATTTTTCATATTACCGAATATTCTTTCTGCAATTTCTCTTACCTTTGGGTTTAAGTGCATTGGATATATAACCTCTGCCTGCTGATTTTTTTCTGCAGCTTCCTTAATTGCCGAAAAAATATTTTCCATAGGTTTTCCGATATTTTCTCTCCTGTGGGAAGTAAGCAGTATTACCTTTTTATTTTCAAAATCTATGTTATTTAGTGTCTCATCTTCAAATATGTAATTTTTATCTATTACCCACTTCAACGCATCTATTGATGTATTTCCTGTCACAAATATTTTGCTGTCATCGTATCCTTCTCTTAACAGATTATCTCTTGAAGTAGCTGTAGGAGCAAAGTGAAAATCCGTCATTACACCTGTAAGCTTTCGATTTGCTTCCTCAGGATATGGAGAATATAAATTTCCGCTTCTTAATCCTGCTTCTACATGTCCTATCTTTACCTGGTGATAGAAGGCGGCAAGTGCTCCTGTAAAGACCGTTGTGGTATCTCCCTGAACCAACACGATATCAGGTTTAAATTCTTCTATTACATCCTCCAGGCCGGTTAATGCCCTGCAGGTTATCTGTGTCAGTGTCTGTCCGCTCCGGAATATGTTAAGGTCATAATCCGGTTCAATATCAAATATTCTTAAAACCTGGTCAAGCATATCTCTATGCTGGGCAGTAACACAAATCCTAATTGTAAAATGCTCCTGGTCACTTTTAAGTGCTTTTATCACAGGAGCCATTTTTACTGCCTCCGGTCTGGTCCCAAAAATAATGAGAGCCTTTATTTTATTCATTCCTTACTTCCTTCCTCTCTGAACAATTGATCGGCAGGGTCAGTTAAGCACCATGTGCAACGTCCCCTCGCTATTTGGTATTCTTTATTTTTATTGTTCTTTCTTTTTAAACACTCCGCCTACCTTTGCAAAATAAAACATAGCTACAACTACCATTGTAGCAACTATTATACCTATAAGCGGCTCTGTGTCTGCTATGGCAACTGATACTATACCCAGCATCATGCTTATAAAATACATTATCAATACAGTCTGTCTCTGATTAAGACCGTGTTTCATAAGTCTGTGATGCAAATGCTCCTTGTCTGCCTGCATTATTGGTTTCTTATTAATAAATCTTCTTATTATTGCAAAGGCTGTATCAAAGATAGGAAGTCCAAGGGCAAATATAGGCACTGCCAGAGCAACAACCGTAACACTCTTTACCATACCAAGTACAGAAGTAACTGCCAGCATGTATCCTAAAAGCATGGCTCCGGTATCTCCCATAAATATTTTGGCAGGGTTAAAGTTAAAGGGAAGAAATCCTAAAGATGCTCCGGCAATAATTGCACACTGCAATACAATGAAATCATATCCCATTTTTGATGCTGTAAAAAGAAGTGTGGTTGCGGCTATACTGGCAACCCCTGAGGCTAGTCCATCAAGACCATCTATTAAATTAATCGTGTTTGTAATACCTACCAGCCACACAAGTGTTATCGGATATGAAAGCCAGCTCAGCAGGTAGCTCATTCCTGTATCAGAAAGAGGGTTTGTTAT
>DHUT01000007.1:7272-9396 GCA_002409285.1 Firmicutes bacterium UBA5227
GGCATGTCATACATGTCATCGACAACTCCCGTTAATACAATTATGGTTGCTCCTACCATTATGTGCAGATTTGTTGACGTGTGAGGCATGTATACAAACATGCATGCCATAATTGAAATATAAATCGCCAACCCGCCAAAATAAGGCATGGGTTTGTCATGTATCTTTCTTGGATCTTTTGGCACATCCAAAGCTCCAACCTTAATGGCAAGCTTACGTGCAGGAGGTGTCATTACAAAAGAAATAATTACAGCTGAAATAAAAGCTATGAAATAATCAGACATTTTAATCCTCATCTCTATTATTTTTTTCTATCTCCATTAATTTTTTAACTCTGTTTTCATGCCTTCCACCTTCAAATTCCGTGGAAAGCCATATGTCTACAATATCAAGTGCAATGCCCTTTCCCAGTACTCTTTCTCCCAAAGCAAGCATGTTAGCATCATTGTGCATCCTCGACATTTTTGCCATAAATTCATTTGTGCACAAGGCACACCTTATCCCATTTACCTTGTTGGCAGCAATGGATATTCCGATACCTGTTCCGCAGATTATTATTCCTCTGTCAGATTCTTTATTTGCAACCATTTCCGCTGCCCTTTTCCCATAATCAGGATAATCGACCGAATCCGTATTGTATACTCCTATATCTGTAATAGTATAACCGTTTTTTATTAAATGTTCCTTAATTGTTTCCTTTAATTGAAATCCTCCATGGTCACTTGCCAGAACTATTTTCATTTTACGCCTCCATGAGCTATTATCTTTTTCAATTGTTTTTCTATCTCTGCCGCAGTTATTTCATAAACATCACAGCCAAAACCATATGGGTCTGCAATATCCGGATTTTCACCTGCTGACTCATCATCACTGAGGATGCATGCATACTCCTTTAAGGCATAGACCTTACCAGTACATTCAGGAAATAAATTCAATATCGTTTTTTTATGACTTTCTGTCATGGTTAATACTAAATCCGATTCATTAATGATTTTCCTTGTAAGCTGCCTTGCCCTGTGATTTTTTATATCAATTCCTTTTTTATTTAAAGTAACAATTGCTTTTTCATTTGCAGCCTCACCTTCAAATGCACTGATTCCTGCTGACGATACATTTATGCCTTCAATTTTCATTTCTTTGAGCATAGATTTTAAAATACCCTCGGCCATACTGCTCCTGCAGGTATTTCCGGTACATACAAACAAAATATTCATAGACACCTCATACATTTATTGTTTCGCTGGACGCTTTTCCTAACCTGTTCATTATGGCTTTTCCAAGTCCATCTTCAGAAACTGCCTCAGCAAGTATTATATCTGCTCCCATATGGTCAAAGTCTCTTAATGTCTTAAATAATTTAGACGAAATCGTCAGCGGTTTTGTTCTGTCCCCCAATAAAATGTTTAATTTTCCTTTATAGTATTTCTGTGTCTGCACGGTTGACATTATACCAACCTTAAATCCTTCAGTCTGAAACTTTTCGTAATCTCCGCTTATTTTACCGGCAATTTTATCTATATCTCCCTTGTAAAGAATTACTTTAGCCTTAGGAGAATAATGCCTGTACTTTTGACCCGGGGATTTTGGAACGGTTCTATCATCACTTTTTATTATTGCCGGGTCATATTCGCATTGTCCCAGAACATCTGTAATATCCTCACCGGTTATTTTGCCGGGTCTTAAAATTACAGGTATATCACCGGTCATGTCAACTACGGAGGATTCCAGCCCTATATCTGTGCTTCCGCCGTCAATAATCATATCCACCTTTCCCATCAGATCCTCAATAACATGACCTGCTTCCGTAGGGCTTGGCTTGCCTGATGTATTTGCACTTGGTGCGGCTATAGGCTTACCACTCTCCCTTATAAGAGCAAGGGCAATTTTATTCGACGGAAGACGGATTGCTGCAGTATCCAGACCTGCAGTTATTTTATCTGATAAAACTTCTTTTTTGTATAAAATCATGGTCAATGGTCCGGGCCAGAATTTTTCAGCCATCTTTTCAGCACTTTCCGGAATTCTCTTTGCCAGTCCATCCAATTCACTAATGCTTGCTATATGTACAATTAAAGGGTTGTCCTGAGGTCTTCCTTTTGCTTCAAACACCTTGTCGGCAGCTTC
>DHUT01000007.1:9630-15810 GCA_002409285.1 Firmicutes bacterium UBA5227
TGTTAATAATTTCTGCGGCTTCTTTTATAACACTGTAATCAATATTGTCAGGGTCAACCTTCACTACCTTAGTCTTAATCATTTTTTCCATTTTATACCTCTTTGTCAATCCTCAGCTATTGTTCATTATATACTACATTATCTCCATAAACAAGATTTTACTTCTTAATTTTGTTTATTTGTCCTCATTTTATTTCTGAAATGTGATAATTCACATATATATTATTATACTGTCTTAATTTTAAAATTCGGACAACTAATTGTCCGAAGCATGGGATCAGTATCTGCTAATTCACTTAAAAGGATATATTTAATGTGAATTAGCATTTATAGAATAAAAGGAGGACAAATTGGATATTTTAAATTATTTTATCAGAGGATTGATTATTGGCGGGACGGGAACATGCATCGGCGGCTTGTTTTCCGTAATAGTTAAAAATCCCAGCGACAAAACAGTATCGGGAATGCTGAGCTTTACCTCGGGAATTATGCTTTCTATTATATCATTTGATCTCATGCCTGAAGCGTATGAAATGGGAGGTTTTTTTATTGTCACCCTGGGACTTGTCATGGGGCTTTTAGTAGTATTTATTTCGGAAAAAATGATACCTTCAACAAAATTAACCGGCTATTCAGGGAAAAAATTAGGTTACCTGAAAATGAGCTTGATTGTTATGATAAGTATGAGTCTTCATAATTTTCCCGAAGGAGTTGCGGTAGGCTCCAGTGCCGTATATTCGGAAAATTTAGGGCTAAAAATAGGAATTTTAATTGCCGTACATGATATTCCCGAAGGCATGAGTGTTGGTGTACCCCTAATAATGGCAGGAGTCTCCCCCCTGAAGGTTGTATTGCTGACTATGCTCACAGGACTGCCGACCGCATTCGGGGCGGTTTTCGGAGCATTGCTTGGGGGAATTTCAAAATATTTTATAGCTTTTTGTTTATCCACGGCAGCAAGCAGTATGCTCTATGTTTCGGCAAATGAGCTTATACCGGAAGCCAATGCTCTGTATAAGGGTAAAAGCAATTCGGTATTTTTACTTATAGGATTTATATGCGGATGTTACCTCAGCTTTAGCATGTAGTTACATCCTCATAGATTTTTTCATAGTCAATGCCGTTTTTTTTAATAATTATATTAAGCTTATTCATGTCCTCCTTATAAAATCTTACGCATAAACCACAGCTTGAGCTGATGCTCCTTGGTACAGGTATCATTTTATATTGAATTCCGTTTTTTTTCAGCTCTGCCTCGGCCTTCATAGCATAGGAGACTGATTTAAATGTCATGTAATTATACTGGTTCATAGATTACCTTCTGCATTTTAAAGTTAATTTAAGTATAACATAAATATAATTCTATTCTAATAAAATAAAGTTATAGCCGGTCATATAGCCATAACTTTATTTTGCAATAATTAATTTTCTGCGGTAGCACCTTCACTTTTCATTATTGCCTTCATTCCGTCAGTAGTTTTAATTGTACCATCCTTGAATATCCACAAGGCTTCAACGCCGTCAAGTGATTCAACTAAAGACTTGCCTTCATCATATGGCAGAAGAAATACTGTTGTTGACAGAAAATCCGCCTTTCCTGAATCCTGGGTAATTATAGTTACAGCTCTGAAATAATCTCCCGGCATAAGTGTTTCAGGATCAATTAAGTGGTGTATTACCTTGTCTCCTACCATATAAAATCTCTGATAATCACCGCTTGTTACAACAGAGGCATCTGTCAGGAATACTGTCTCTACTATACTTTCCTCAGAGTTGCCTATGACGCTGTCCGGATTTTGAATCCCAACTCCCCATTTATCTCTCGTTCCATCCATGGGTTTGCCGAATGCACGAATATTTCCTCCTGCACTGATGATTCCTGAGGTGAAACCTTCTTCCATTATTTCCTGTACAACCACCTCAGTTGCATATCCCTTGGCCACAGCACCCACATCAAGACTCATAAGCGGGTCATTCAAGTATACTGTACTGTTTTCCACATCTACAATAACCTTGTTCAAATCAGTATGTTCGCTTGCCGCCAGTAAGTCCTCCATTGGAGGTATCTTTGCATCAGCAGGGTCTGCTTCCGCCCGATCCCTGTAAGTATGCCATATTTCCAGAACTGAACCCATGGCAATATTTGTCTGGCTTCCGGCAACATCTTCATACATTTTTTTGCTGAACAGTATTAAGTCAATAATATCCCTGTCGACCTTAACAGGTTTTACTCCTGCATTGTCGTTAATTGTTTTTATGTTGTTGATGCCATCATAGTCATTATACTTATCATATAGTTTATGAAGCTCCAACATTCTTTCGTGGATTTTCTCGGCATAGCCGTTAAATTCTTCTTCTGTTTCCGTATAACCTACAACCTGAGTCACAGTATCAAATGTATCTAAAAAAGTATAAGAGTACTTTTGGTATACCTGTTCAGTCGGAGGATCCTCATTTTGCTGACACCCTGTCAAAAAAGAAAAAATTAGTATCACAGTCAGCAATAAAGGAATTATTTTTTTCATATTATCACCCCAAGGTATCATACCAAATAATATAAATATTATCAATAAAAAATATCCCTCCAATCACTCCGTCTGTAACTCGAAAAAAGGATGTACTGTAAATCATTACATCCTTTGTGCCATTTATCTTATCTTTAAATCTTTAAATATTTAACATTAATCTCTGAATGTGCTGCAGCATGTTTCCTCAGGATGCTGGGCGTTCTTGCCGTTTACCACTATCCTGGAAGCATCACAGTACGCATTATCATTATATACACACTTAACTGCCTTACAACTTATCTCTGTTTCACTTTTTGGTTCATCAACCGAGCTTTTTGCTCCAGGTCTTTGTTCTATGAATGTATCGCAGCATGTAAACCTGCTTTCCTCGGCATTTTTTCCATCCACATCCAAAGCCGGAGCTGTGCACCCTTCTCTCTTATTGAAATAGCAGTTAGATACTGTACAGACAATATTTGCCATATTAATTCTCCCTTCAATACAATTTTTAAATAGTCTATCCTGAAGGGAATGAATTATACAAAATTTCTTACGGCTAATCCCCGTTACGTCCTGAATAATATGCCAGCAGAAGGTCAACCATTCTTCCATAGCTTTTCACACCGTCATCCTGATTGTTTGCCTTAAGATAACTGTCGTTTACTCTGTCAGATATTTCCGCCACCTTAGTTTCATAATTCTTCCAATAATTTGAAGAATATTTCAGATCATTCCTTACCTCCGGAGAATACCTGTCATAAAGGTTCAAATAGGCATCATAATCCTCGTAATACAGTGAATTCATGGCATAGACCAGCGCAAGCATTGTGCCGCTGTATGAAAAATCATCATAGCCTGAATTCACACATGCCAGATAAGAAATGAAATTGGCTTCATCCTCTCTCATGAACCCTCTCAAATGCACCAGCTCGTGGAGCATTACTGCCGGTACCTGGTAAGGTGGTATATCTATATTCACATTTGCCTCGAAAGTAAATGGGAAAAATATACCCGTTATATCCAGATAAGACATACCCTTTGAAAATGTAACTAACTTGGGAGAAGGATAGTTTCCCTTTAAAACCGTATATTCTCCGGATATTTTATCAAAGGCACTCTTAGCCCTTTCGGCAGTGTCATAATAGTTTTCACCATAAAGCTCCGCTGTTCCTTCACTGCCTGTACTAAGACCAGTTCTTGTCTCATTTGCATCATTTATTAAGATTTCACACAAATTAATAAGCTCTTCCACGGAGGATTCCCTGATTTCAAGTCCACTGTAATATGTAAACTCATGCCTGTGATAGTTTATTCCGCAAAAAAGAACAAACAGCAAATATACAATGCTCAGAAAAGCAGCAGCATTTAAAAAGAAATTTTTCAAATGTTGAAAGGATTTTTCTGTAAATGTATGCACCAGTGTATATACAAAATAAATTATCAAAGCTGCCACTAAGGCTATTATTAAAAATTCTCCAATCGAAAATTTGACTTTAGAAGAAAAAAATGAAATTGTTCCTGCAAGTACAGGATATATATTTAAAGCATAAAACTCGGCAAATCCCTGATTAATCCTTGCAATGAGCGTAAGAATCAAAGAAACAGGCATAAGCATTAATACAATAACTCTTTTATCCATAAAAATCTCCTTAAATAATATGTAGTATTATACCACAATAATCTAAGTTAGTCTAAAAAACAGTGTACTCAGACTGTAGAAAAAATAATTAATTTGTCTTGAAATGTAAGAAAAAAAAGGATAATATTAATGTACACTTTGCAGGCTTTGACATAAGCTGCCTGCATATAATTTTGTGGAGGTTCCCATGGATAATATATTTGAAGGCATTATAAAGAATAACATTGAATATACAAAGCACGGTAACGTTGCCACGTATATTCCCGAGCTCGCAAAGGCAGACCCCGGTGACCTGGGCGTTTATGTGGTAACATTGGAAGGGCAGGAGTATTTCGCAGGTGATTATTATAAAAAATTTACCATGCAGAGTATTTCCAAGGTTTTAGCGTTAATGCTGTCCTTAATGGACAACGGTGAAAGCAAGGTATTTGAAAAAGTTGGCATGGAACCTACAGGAGACAGCTTTAACTCCATCGTTGATCTGGAATTAAAAAATATCCACAAACCATTTAATCCAATGATTAATGCCGGAGCAATTGCAACCACATCCTTATTGGCAGGAAATTCCGTTGATGAAAAAACAGAAAGAATACTGGCTCTTGCAAGAAAACTTGCAGATAATCCAAATATCAAAATAAATGAAAATGTCTACCTGTCCGAAAAATTAACCGGAGACAGAAACCGTTCTCTTGCATACTTCATGAAAAGCTTCAACGTAATTGAGGGCTCCGTAGAGGATATACTTACAGTGTATTTCAGACAGTGTTCCATTGAAGTAGACTGCAGGGATATTGCAAACATAGGCTGTGTACTTGCCAATGACGGCATATCCATAAAAACAGGCGAAAGAATTGTTCCTAAGCGCATATGCCGCATAACAAAGACAATTATGTCCACCTGCGGCTTGTATGATGCCTCCGGCGAGTTTGCGGTACATATAGGCATTCCTGCAAAATCAGGTGTAGGAGGAGGAATAATGGCATCCGTACCTAAAAAAATGGGAATAGGTGTATACGGACCGGCTCTGGATGAAAAAGGCAATTCGATAGCCGGCATCCAGATATTAAAAGAGCTGTCAGAAAAATTGGATTTAGATATTTATTAAAAAACCCTCACTATTTGGAACTTCATAATATTTACAAGACAGAAGCTGTTGCAGGAAGCATTCATGTCATACACCCTTTGCGAAGGATCTCCCCCGCTCAAAATAAAGGATTCTTCGTTCAAAGGTCTAAAATGACAGACTGCTAATCACTGATGCAACAGCCTTCTTAATTAATTCAGATACCTGATTCCGTTTACTTTCTTAATTCCAAGACCCGGCTCATCATTCAAACTGATTTTATACTCATCGAACAATGCTCCGCCTTCCACAGGATCCTCGCTGCAAAGGACTGGTCCGTCCAAATCTATTTTAGTTATTATGCTTTTTGCAGCTGCCAAGTGAACTGCCGCATTTACACTTACCTTTGCTTCCAGCATACAGCCAATCATACATTCAACTCCATATATTTCAGCCACAGAACAAATTTTTAAGGCATTGTGCAGCCCACCTGTCTTCATCAGCTTAATATTAATAAAATCTGCAGCCCTGCTCTGAAGAATTGTCAGTGCATCTCCGGGAGAAAATACTGACTCATCCGCAAGCACTGGTATAGATACATTATCCGTAACAAATTTCAGCCCTTCAATGTCATGGGCAATAACAGGCTGTTCAACAAATTCAATGTCAAGACCTTCATCCTCCATTCTTCTGAGCACCTTAACCGCTTCCTTAGGCTTCCATCCCTGGTTTGCATCGATTCTTAGCTTAACATCATAGCCTACAGCCTTTCTGATTGCTTTCATTCTCTCAATGTCAACAGTCGCATCCTTGCCAACCTTTATTTTCAGGGTTTCAAAACCTCTGTTTATGGCGTCAATGCTGTCTTTAGCCATTTCTTCAGGATCATTAACACTTATGGTTACGTCTGTTATAATTTCCTTTTTATATCCTCCAAGCAGTTTATAGAGAGGTGCATTGTACAGCTGAGC
>DHUT01000007.1:16132-32032 GCA_002409285.1 Firmicutes bacterium UBA5227
GAGCCTTTTGTATCTCCCGTTATTACGCCCGTAGGAGGAGCCTCACCATATCCCACATTGCCTGTATCAGTATGAATTTCCACAATTATGTCCTCCACGCTGTTTACAGTCCTCAGAGCTGTCTTAAAGGGGGTTTTAAGTGGCACTGAAATTTCTCCTATTCTGATATCTGTAATCCTCATTTCCTTCCTCCGATGAATTATTTTTGTAGCTGAGCTCTTATCATGCTGCCATACTGAAAAAACTGAGCCTCATTAATCATTAATTTGCAAGTTCCTTAATTGCCGCTGCCATAACCTGTACGTTTTTCATCAGCGAATCAATTTCTATATATTCATCAGGCTTATGTTCAACCATCGGCTGACCCTTCATAATTGGTCCGAATGCAACTATGTTTTTCATAGCCTTTGCATAGGTTCCTCCTCCTATGGAAATTAATTCTGCCTTTTCTCCAAATTGTTCCTCATAAACTTTTTGGAGTTTTTTGATAAACTCTGTATCCGGTGAAACGTAGAGACTTTTCTTGTGCCTTAAATATACTTCTTCCAATTTCCCCAGTTTAATTTTTTCCTTGAAAGTATCTATGAAATCTTCAAGGGAATTTTTAACAGGATACCTGATGTTGATTTCCATGCTGATTTCATTTTCGCTGCCATTCATTGTACCCAGATTAAATATAAGCTTGCCGGATATATCATCTTCTAAATAAATCCCCAGTTCTTTTCCATTTAAATCAGTACCTATATATTTATTGAAAAAATCAGTGAATTCCTTTAAATCTCCTGTAAAATCAAGCTCTCCCAAAAATCTCATCAAGTATGTTACCGCATTTTTACCCTTTTCCGGTGTGCTCCCATGAGCCGATACACCATAAGATTTTATGATAATTGAATTTTCTTTTTCTTCAACCTTTATTCCCTCAGATTTTTCCGCCGCTTTTTTAATTTGCTCCTTTTTATCTGCCGAAAGAGCAATTTCAGCTTCTGCATAATCAGGCACCACATTTGCTGCAATTCCGCCCTTGATATATTTTAAAATCAAATCACCCTTCTGATTCAGTTTTCTTAAATACTTACCGGTAACAATCCCTTTTTCTCCGTTAATTATTGGATACTCAGCATCAGGAGTAAATCCTGCAACTGGAATTTCCTCACCTTTTTCCACATAATGCTTTACGCACAGGCTTCCGGTTTCCTCATTTAACCCAAAAATAATTCTAACTCTTCTTTTTAAGGGAATATTCAAATCTTTAATAGCCTTTAACGCATATAATGCACCGACAGTCGGTCCTTTATCGTCGGTAGTTCCTCTGCCGTAAATTTTTCCGTTGTGAATTTCAGCCCCATAGGGAGGGTATGTCCACCCGTCTCCTTCCGGAACAACATCTAAATGACCCAAAACAGCAATCATTTCATCACCTGAACCATACTCTGCATAACCAATCATGTTATCAACATTGACTGTTTTAAATCCTAACTTTTCAGAAAGTTCCAGGCAATACTTTAAAGCTTCATTTACTCCCTGGCCAAAAGGCATGTCTCCTTCAGGTTGTTCCTCAACACTTTTTATTTTGACACACCCCTGTATGCTTCTGATTATTTCATCCTTCATACTTAATACTTTTTCATCAATCATTATATCACTCCTGCCTCACATATTATCATTTATATAATCTTATATACTAAAATCATCCAAATGACAATAGTTTTATTAGTAGTTGTAACTGTAAATTTAACATTATTAATAGACAAGACTGCGAATTCGCAGTCATTGCCTATTAACAAAACTTAATTACCTTATAGCATATCTTCATATACAAGCTTGGAAATCTTCCCTATAATCTCCCGACCTTCTTTATTTGATTCAGTCTGATTAGTCAGTACACATATTATATATTCCCTATCCGGCAAATATACTATTCCTCCGTCATGCTCCAGGCAGTCCAAATCTCCTGTCTTATGAGCAATGACAACTTCTTCCGGCAAATATAAATCGAGCCTGCCTCGCACCTGCTGCCTTTTCAAAATATTTAACATTAACCGGCTGAATTTTGAATTAATATTCTGACCCTTATAGATAAGTTCAAGAATGTGTGCAAAATCTTCAGCTGTTATCAGGTTTTCTTTCCCTTCCTTTGCAGCCTGCGAGTCCATCATTTTCCTTTGAAGTTTCGTATTACTAAGTCCAAGATTTCTTATTGCGGTATTTATGTTATCCATACCCAATAAATCTATTAAAATATTTGTTGCCATATTATCACTTACAATAATCATCAACGTACATATTTCTTCCAATGTAAATTTATGACCCGGATTTAATTCCTTAAGTATCCCATCGCCACCTGTTTTCATTTCTTCACTTATTTCAATAACATCATTTAACCTATAAACGCCTTCGTTAACCTTATTGAACAGCTCTGACATTATTGAAAGCTTAATGGTACTTGCCGATGGAAACACTAAGTCTTCATTGATTTTTATTGTATCATTGTTTGCTAAGTCTTTTATGACTACAGCTATATTTCCTTTTTGACCGCTTATGAATTTTCTTATTTTTTCTTCTGACATATTAACCTTCTTTACTAAGCAAATGCAGCTCTTATTAGCACAAGAACCGTGGAGCATACCGTAACAATGACTCCATACTTAACTAAATTCTTCATATCCTTGGATCTTGCCAGACCCATCTGACCTATCATATCAGCCTCCGGGTAAGCAAATGACGTGATTTGTCCTGAAACCAACAATATCAGAGCCCACAGCGAAGGTGACACTCCTATGCTCTGAAGAGCAGGTCTGAACATATTATCCATTACAATGTTATCCGCTGTCGCAGCTCCTCCGACGCCGAAGATTCCTGTCAAGGTAGCTACAAATGAGAAGATAACCTTATTTTGAGATTCCAATAATGGTTTTAAATATGAAACTAAAGCTTCAAAAGCTCCTGCTTCTGCCACAAAATTAATAAACGGATTAAACAGCACAAACATTATGAACAGCCACATCATCCTTGATGCCCCTTTAATAAACGTATCCACCAGATCGTTAGGATGAAGTTTTCCTGCCAGACCTGTAATAACGGCAGCTACAGTTATAACCAGTATAGCATATGATGATCCGCTTTGAAGGGTTATACCATATACAATCAAAGCAAGCATTGATAATCCAAAAGCCAGAGCCGCTCTTTTTACTTCCTTTCCCGCAACATATTCGCCCTCAGGCTTTTCAGTGCTTTCATAAGCATACACTCCCAGAGTTCTTTTCTGAATTCTGTTTGCCATGATAAAGGTTATTATCAAAACAAGCACACCTAACGGGATTCCGGCTGCCATCAAGTACTGGGCATAGGTTAAATTTGTAAGACCCATTATCGTGACAACCTGAGGAGTGTACGGTCCAAGAAACATTCCTGTCAATCCGGCGCCCATAAATACAACCGCAACAGTGGACGGTGTAATTCCTATTGTGGCAACCAAGGGTATTATGATAGGAGCGATGATTGCGTTTGCACCTGCCAGAGTTCCAAGCAGAGAAACGAGAATCGTTGAACTTATCATTGTTGTTACTATTGCCTTCTTCTCACTGTCAACTCCAATTTTTTTTACAAGGCTCATAACCAGGTATTCCGCAACACCTGTCTTCTGTAAAACAGCTCCAAGCCCTGAACCCAACATTATGATAAATCCTATCATGCCTAAAAACGAACCAAGAGAGTCTGCCAGTACACCTCCAAACGATGAAAATGGCTGTTTTGTAATAATGGCACTTAAAACAACGCAGATGACAACATTTAGCACAGGGTTTAAGTCCTTAAATGATAAAACAATGTAAATAATTAATGGTACTAAAGCAAAAATTGGTGATAAATTAAATAACATAACTCCCTCCTTAAATAAATAGGTATTTTTATACATTTTTTTGATATACCTTTATTTACCGCATACAATCACCTCCCTATACTATTGGAATTAAAAAACCCAGCAAAAAACAAGTGATGTTTTTTGCTGGGTTTTATTTACTGCGACATAGTTTTACTAAATCAAATAAACAAAGCAGCTACATATAAAATTTACTTTTTACATCCTGATATTTCTTTAAAGCATCCTTGTAAGATACTATGACAGCTTTTTGAGATGTTCCGTGATAACGCCTTTTTATTTCCTTCTCTAATTCATCAAATTCTGTAACATCTTTTCCTTTAAACAGCTTTTTGATAAAATCTTCTGTTATATTAATCGTATGAGTACATCCCACATCAACTATTTTATCCGTATCCACATCGATTTCATACGCTATATAAAACGAATTATATATTGCTGTAATGGCATTATCCATATTAGTTCTGGATTCGCCTATTATATAGACCGTCTCCTTCATTAAACCACCAGACTTTGAATGAAATCATTTTCTTTTTCTTTTCAAAATGATTATATCACCTTTCCTGAAAATTTCAAGGGAATTTTGTCATCAAAATATGGAAATATAATCCATGCCCTCTGGCTATCTGTCCGAAGCTTCTGCTGTTGCCACATATACATAACCGGTATCGGTTACTATATACACTGTTAAATCAGGATTATTTATAACATCTGGCTCAAATGTAAGCGAATTCTTGCCTTCTTCATCTTCAGCAAAATAACTGAAGGTTTTACCGTTATCCACAGTATAAATTATATTGCCGCCAAAATTTGCTACATCAATATTTGTAGTGCCATAATACACTTCATATTCACCCGGAGTTTCTGTTTCCCGCAATTCAGCTTCCACTCTCTTTGTATGCCCAAATCCTGCATTTTTTTCCTTGTCGTGAACTATATAGGCAGTCCTGTTTGACCAGGCTTCCTTAAATTGTTCAAGTTTGTAGTGCCTTTCTACTGTACCATTTTCTGGAGCATATGGGTCATTTACAATTACATATTCTACTCCATTTTTTGATTCAAAACCTGTTACCACAAATAAGTGTCCTCCTGTTGTTCCGGGAGCTCCCTCTATGTATGGATAATCTTGATTCTTCGGATCATTTGTGTATTTAACACTTACGCCTACAGGATATCCTTTCGCTATTTCTCTTTTTAGTCCCTCCACGGTTGTGTAATCCACATACGCCTTATATCCGTAACTTCCCGCAGATGCCATGGTAATTGCCCAGTTACCAAAACCATAATTAAAGTCATAATTATTTTGAGCAACTTCTTCAGGTATTAAATCCTCACCCATCCTGTTAAGCATCATTGTTAATGAAGTAGGGCTGCATATGGAGCTGGCTATTCTTGGGTCTCTCTGCATCTGAGAAATACGTGGTGTTGGTACTACCTTGTTTAAATCACTTACATCTTCATTGTCACCGAATTTCTTTTCAATATATTGGTCGGGCAATGTGTTTTTAAGAGTTCCGTGCAAATATCTTACCGTAGGTGTAACCGACGGATCCTCAGAATAGAGAATTGCCTTTAATTGTACCTTTTCTCCTGTTTCCCCATTACTCCCCTTAATCATCAGTTCATCAACCGATATCTCTGCCAATTCATCTTCCGTACTATATGAACATCTTTCGATAAACGGTCCCCATTCTCCCCATGAAAGCCAGTCTGTCCATGTCTGCACCTTCTGAGAATCTTCATCAAAATGATTTACCAAAACCCTTGCCTGAATTTCCACATATGTTCCCTCCGGAGCATCGCTATTCCAGGATACAACCATGTATTCAAAATTTGGGACATCAATTATTTGTGATATATATTCTCCATGTGATGGATACTCCCCATTTTGTTTCTTTAATATCAGAGCCCCATCTCCAATTTCTCCGGATAATTTTACATCATTAAATTCTATCCCTGTTTCAAACTCTTCATAAGTTCCTATTTCAAATTCATTTCCATAAGACTTAATAGCATCAGATTTATTATCAGACTCTTTTTCCCCTGTTTCATCTGCTATCTGTAAATTTTTGCGAATATCTATAATATTGTCAATATTAGAATTCTCTGTCATCTTAATAGAATTTTCACCTCCGCCTCGTATTAAAACTCTTCCTGTGACTGTCACATCTTCAAGGATTACCTCTCCATCTCCTACTCCGTCGCCGATTATTAAGTCACCATTAACAGTTAAATTTTTTAATGTCACACCCGCAGCATTTATCATAACATTTCCGTTAAAATCATCGGTATAAGTTCCCGGTAATTTTATGTAATTTTTAATTAGATTATCCATAACCTGTGCAAATTCAGCCCTGGTTATATACCCCTTTGGATTGAGTCTGTCACCTGAGCCTGAGATATACCCGGCGTTTATCAGCGAAGAAATACCTTCAACTGCCCAATCGCTGACTAAATTACCATCTGGAAATCTTTCTAAAACATTATTTTCCCCACCGGATAAATTAAATGCTCTGAAAAGCACAACAAATGCCTCTTCCCTGGTAATATTACTGTTCGGATTAAGTCTGTCCCCATTTCCGGTAAATGTTTGCATTGCTACAGCTTTTGCCATCTCATCATAAAACCATGAATCATTCGGAACATCTGTATAACTATCCAGGCTTGCCGTCTGGAATGCTCCAAATGCACGATTAACTACAGCCGCCATTTCTGCCCTTGTTAAATTAGAGTTCGGTTTTAAACTTCCGTTATAACCTGATAAAAGACCATTATTCGCCGCATTCTCAAGAGCAGCCGTAGACCAGTCATCCGGCATATCGGAAAACTCAGTGCTGTAAGCGTTTGCCGGGATCATAGTAAAAACCAGCAAAAAAGATAAAATTAAAGCTGTTATTCTTTTTTTCATAACTCCTCCTGTTTAATTATTGAAATATATGTTAGTATATCCTATATTTGATTCCATGTAAACATATAAAATCAAAAATCATAATAAAACAGCAGGCAGTCCGCACAACCTGCGGACTGCCTGCTTAAAACCAACTTAAAGCTAACATAACTTCCAATTATTTTATTTCCGTAACCTCATAGCCTGCATCTGCCACAACTTTTGATAAAACTTCATCGCTTACATCATTTTTTAAAGTAACCTCTGCTGTGCTGCCTTCCAGGTCTACAACCGCATTTTTAACACCATCCACCGACTTTAATGCTTTTTCAACCGCTGCCTTGCAATGTCCGCAGCTCATTCCTTCAATCTTTAAAACCTTCTTCTTATCATTCTTAAAAAAACTCATATCATTTCCTCCATTTTCATTATTTTTATTATTTTTATCTGACAAGTCTTCACTTACGACTTGAAAGTTTCTTTCGTTACCTTCTATACCTTCAACAGCTATAGCCTCCGCAGACCTTTCATCTTCTTCTGTCATTCTCACAGGTTTGAAGAATTTAAGCCTCAATGCATTTGACACAACCGAAACTGAACTTAAGCTCATAGCCCCTGCAGCAAACATGGGATTCAGCTTCCACCCCAGGATATTGTAAAATACTCCGGCTGCCAGCGGTATACCTATTGTATTGTAAATAAATGCCCAGAACAAATTTTGCTTGATATTTCTGATTGTTGCTTTGCTTAGCTGAACAGCAGTTACAGCATCCAGCAAATCACTTCTTATCAGAACCACATCCGCAGATTCTATTGCCACATCCGTGCCTGCTCCTATAGCTATACCTACATCCGCTCTTGCCAGAGCCGGTGCATCATTGATACCGTCGCCAATCATAGCAACCTTTCTTCCCAGCTCCTGAATCTTCCTTACTTCTCTTTCTTTATCCTGAGGCAGAACCTCTGCAATAGTCCTTGTAATTCCGAGTTGTTTCCCAATTGCTTCTGCTGTTTTTTTATTATCCCCTGTAAGCATTACAACTTCAATTCCCATAGCCTCAAATTCCTTTATTGCTTTTAAGCTTGTAGGCTTGACAACATCGGCTACAGCTATTATGCCCAGCACATCTTTCTCATCTGCAATATATAATGGAGTTTTCCCCTCGTCCGCAAGCTTTGTACTTTTTTCCTCAAACCCATTTATATTTATCTTATTTTCATTTACAAGCCTCAGATTTCCTATATAATATTTTTTATTGTTCACCAAAGCTTCAAGCCCCAGCCCCGGAATTGCTTCAAAATCCGATACATCATACAAGTCAATATTTCTGTTCTTAGCTTCCTCAACAACTGCATCAGCCAAGGGATGCTCCGAACCCTTTTCCGCTGAGGCAGCAATTCTTAACAGTTCATTATCATTTATATCCGCGGAAACCACATCCGTAACCCTGGGTTTGCCTTCAGTAATCGTTCCGGTTTTATCCATTACGACAGTCTGAATCTGATGTGCGATTTCCAAAGCTTCGGCGGATTTTATAAGTATTCCGTTTTCAGCTCCCTTTCCAGTTCCCACCATTATTGCAGTGGGAGTTGCAAGACCCAGGGCACAGGGACAGGAAATTACAAGCACCGAAATCCCTATCGACAGTGCAAATTCAAATGTTGCTCCTAAAAACAGCCATACGATGGCTGAAATTACAGCTATTGAAATTACTGTCGGTACAAATATACTACTTATTTTATCTGCAAACTTTGCTATAGGAGCCTTTGATGAGCTTGCTTCCTCAACCAGCCTTATAATCTGTGACAGCGTGGTGTCATCCCCGACATTTTGTGCTTCAAATTTAAAATATCCCGATTTATTTATGCTTGCCCCAATTACCTTATCTCCCGCCTTCTTTTCAACAGGAATACTCTCACCTGTGAGCATGGATTCATTTAGAGACGAATTGCCAACGGTTATTACTCCGTCAACAGGCACTGACTGCCCAGGCTTTACTATAACAATATCTCCTTTTACAACATCCTCAACAGGAATTTCCTCTTCCATTCCGTTTCTTTCAACAACAGCAGTCTTAGGAGATAAATCCATCAGCTTTCTTATGGCATCAGATGTCCTTCCTTTAGCCCTTGCCTCAAAAAACTTGCCCAAGGTTATCAATGAGAGTATTACACCTGCTGATTCAAAATACAAGTCCATAGAATAGCTCATGACCATATCCATATCCATATGTCCAAGACCATATCCTATTTTATAAATTGCAAATACACCATAGCCTACAGCTGCCGTAGTTCCCAGAGCAATTAGGGAATCCATGTTTGGTGAACCCTTAAACAACGTCTTGAACCCAACCCTGTAATATTTATTATTGATAAGCATTACCGGAAGAGCCAGTAAAAGCTGGGTAAAAGCAAATGTTATGGCATTTTCGGGACCATGAAAAAACTCCGGCAGAGGCCAGTTTAACATATGACCCATTGAAAGATAAAAAAGAGGTATGGCAAATGCAAAGGAAACAATCAGTCTCTTTTTCATTTCCTGAAACTCCCTTTCAGCATCCGTCTTCCGATTTGCAGCAGGAGCTGCCTTTTTTCTTTCCGCAGATGAAGCACCATATCCTGTATCCTGTACCACCTTGATTATATCGCCCTCTGTCATGACAGATTCATCATATTTAACAGTCATGCTGTTACTTAGCAAATTTACATTAGCCTCAATAACTCCATCCGTCTTGTTTAAATTCTTTTCTATCCTCGCTGAGCATGCAGAGCATGTCATTCCTGTAACATCAAACTTCTCAGATTTCATTTTTCACCATCCTCACTTTGTAAATTTATTAATCAATGAAATAATCTCATCAATTTTCTCATCTTCTTTTCCCTCAAGGAAGGCCTCTTTCACACACATATGAAGATGAGCATTAAGAACTTCATTGTTAGCTTTCTTCAGTATTGACCGAACCGCCATAAGCTGATTGGAAATATCAATGCAATATCTGTCATCATCAACCATTTTAGAAATTCCTTCTATCTGGCCGGCAGCGGTTTTCAATAATTTTTTTATATTATCCTTGTCAGCTTTCATACTTCCTCCTATCCCTCCCCCACCGGGGGGTATATGCCAATAATACATCTTCCCTCAACTTTTGTCAATAGTCCAAACTAACTTTTTCAAAAAAATTTTAAACCAGCCGAAGCCTATCAATTAACTGTAAATAGTAACCCAATATCCCGCTCCCAGGTAAACAATGAATATCAAATTAATAAATTAATACCCCTGTTTGCTGTTAAACATTACACTTGAATATCCGGCATAAAATGCGTATAATTATTATACATTAATTATTTAAAAATATTATAAAGGCGGTAAAAAGATGGACAAAAAGTACATAGAAGGCCTGGGCGTAAGCCTACCAAGACTGGGATACGGATGCATGCGTCTCCCAGAAAAAGATGATAAAATTGATTTTGAGGCTGCAAAAGAATTAATTCACTATGCATATAATAATGGATTGAATTATTTTGATACAGCCTATAATTATCACGGTGGTGAATCCGAAACATTCCTGGGAAAAGTCTTACCTGAATTTGCAAGAGACACCTACTTCCTTACAAGCAAGTTTCCCGTTTGGAAGGTTAAAGAAGAAGGAGATGCCGAAAAGATTTTCAATGAACAGCTAAAAAAATGCAACACTGAATATTTTGATTTTTACCTGCTGCACTCATTGAGCAAAAAATCAATTGAAACTGTGGAAAAATTTAATCTCTATGATTTTATAGCAAGAAAAAAGGAAGAAGGAAAAATAAAGAATATAGGATTTTCATTCCATGACACCAATGAAGTTCTTCAAAAATTTGCCGCAGCCCATAAATGGGATTTTGCTCAGCTTCAGATAAACTACTGGGACTGGGAAGAAAACGATGCAAAAAGCCTGTATGAAACCCTTGAAAATCTAAATATACCATGCTTTGTCATGGAGCCTGTACGAGGAGGATTTTTAGCATCCTTTGCCCCTGATGCCATGAAACATTTTAAAGATTACAATCCACAGGCAAGCATTGCGTCCTGGGCATTAAGATGGGTTGCATCCCTGCCAAATGTAGCAATAACATTAAGCGGAATGTCCAATATGGAACAGCTCAAAGACAATCTGACGACATTTTCCGATATAAAACCCATAAACCCTGAAGAGAAAAAAAGAATTGATGCTGTTATAGAGGAATTAAGAAAAATAAAACCTGTTCCATGTACATCCTGTCATTACTGCATGGACTGCCAGTACGGAGTTGATATCCCAGGAGTATTTGAAGTTTACAATGATTATAAAAAAACAGAAAACAAAGGCCTTGCTGCAGCAGCTTATTTTGGGATGAATGAAAAAAAGAGAGCCGACAACTGCCAGAAATGTGGAGAATGTATGCCAAAATGTCCGCAGCACATAAGCATTCCAGATGAATTGGAAAAAATACACAAGGAAATGCTTGAAATAAAAACTATCTAAAAATTAATATTTTTAATACCCTCGTCTATTCTAAAATGCAATCTTAGAATAGACGAATTTTTTATTAATAGCCTTATTAACAAAAAATATAAAACATTACATCTCTTTGATGTCCCAACTTTTCGCTCATTAAATTAAATAAAAAGCATATGATTATATGACTATATTTTTGAGGTGAGTTATGAAAAAGAAAAGCATTATTGTCGGAACATTAATTCTGACCATTGCAAATACAGTTGTCAGGCTCGTAGGGATGCTGTTTCGCATTTATCTTGCAAACACCCTTGGCGCCGAAGGAATGGGGTTGTATCAGTTAATACTGTCAATATACATGCTCATGGTTACCCTGGCAACCTCCGGCATCCGAATTGCTGTTTCCCGGCTGATTTCAGAACAGCTTGCCTTGAGGAATTATTCCAGTGCAAAAAGAGTGCTGCATCAGTCAGTGGCGCTTTCCATGTTTACCGGTTTTGCATCAGCCTTTATTTTATATTGTTTTGCCGACTATATGGGCAGCAATATTTTGCACGATGAAAGAACCACACTTGCACTTTTATACTTGACTCCCAGCCTTCCTTTCATAGCTGTTTCAAACTGTTATAAAGGTTATTTTTATGCAGTGGGGAAAGTTTCAAAGACCGCAATAGTACAAGTAGCAGAACAAATGGTACGAATTTTCGTAATATTTCTTATTATGGATACCTTCCTGCCAAAGGGAATTGAATATGGATGTGCAGCAATAGCCATCGGCATGACTGTAGAAGAATTATTTTCACTAATATTAACATGGCTTTTTTACATTTTTGATAAAAAACCATTTAAACACTCTAACACTAAGCCGGACAACATGTTTTTCAAAATCCTTGGTATAGCATTGCCTCTGTCTGCAACCTCTAATTTAAATTCAATATTAAGAACCGCTGAGGACACAATGATTCCTGCCAGGCTCCTGATTTACGGGCTTTCGTCCGAAGCATCCATGAGCCTTTATGGAATGATAAAGGGCATGGTACTGCCTATATTATTTTTCCCTTCCTCTTTTTTATCATCCTTGTCTTCAATTTTAATTCCATCAGTTGCCGGAGACAACGCCAAATCAAATGAAAAAAAAGTTTCAGAAACACTTTCAAAAGTACTGCATTTCACATCAATTTCCGGAATACTTGTAGTAGCGGTTTTCTTAACATTTCCAAAAGAAGTTGCCATTGCCATATATAATGACGAACAAGTAGGGTTGATGATAAAATTAATTTCATGTGTATGCCCCTTCATGTACCTCAATATGGTCATATCATCAATGCTAAATGCCCTGGGTGAACAAATGAGCTCTTTTAAAGTAAACATAATCGAATCCATTTTAAAAATATCCATAATTTATTTCTTCATTCCGGTGTATGGATTCAACGCATACTTGTTTGCCCTGTTCATAACCACGATCCTTAATACAATATTGTATCTGACAAGGCTCTTACAGATATCATGCATTGTTTTTGATATTTCAAACTGGATTTTCAAGCCGGTGGCTGCAGGTGCCGCCGCAGGCTTTATATCAAAATATTTATATGAAATATTTGTTTTGAATTCTTCAGGCAACATAATTTCGTTAATTTCTTCCATAATAATATTATGCTTAATATATTTAATGGGTCTTATTTTAACCAAAAGCATTCATTTACCAACGGTTAAGCAATTAAGAGGTTACCTTGTAAGATAACACATATGTAGGAACTTGCATCTTTATGAACATATTTCCACAGTATCCAAAGGATATTTCTCCGTTAACTTCAAAAAATACCTTATATAAAAAAATTAAAATTAAAGGAGAAATATCATGCAATATGATTTTATAAATATATCAATGTTCTTTTTAATTTACGGTTTTTCCGGCTTCTTACTTGAAACAGTGTTTAGAAGCATTGTTGAGAAAAAGACAATAATAAGCAAGGGCTTCTTGACAAACTTCTTCTGCCCTCTTTACGGAATCTGCGGCATTGTCATAGTCCTCATATTCACTCTAAGTGAAATTACATTTAACAGCCGCCTCTCTTCACTAATAATAGCAACCATAGGAAGCATGACCGCAGTTACAGCCTTGGAATATGTGACAGGAAGAGTTTTAGACAGTGCGTTCCACCACAAAATGTGGGACTACAGCCACCTACCGTTTAACCTGCATTCATATATATGCCTCGACTTTTCCCTCCTATGGGGAATTATTGCAATAATCACAGCCTGCATGGTTCACCCTCTGATAGAAATAACCGTCTTTGCAATACCCGAAACCTACAAATTAGTATTCCTGTACTTTGCATTCTCAGTACTGATAATAAATGCATCATATAATGTGAGAAGAATGTATCGTTGGGATTTGATTAGGCTGTAGGATTGAGCTCTGCTGGCTTTACCTCGAAGCAGAGCCTTAACTAATTATATATATATTTATCAGATGCTACTTTTAACATTTCCTGTAAAAGCTTTTTATTCTCTTGTTTATATATTAAGCCTCTGGAGTATGGTATTTTTGGTTCTATAGGAATAACCTTTAGGGGACTAAACATAGAGGCTGTATCATGTGATAATATGTAAATATTGCCCTCATTGCAAATCTTTAATATGCCATTTATTAACTTGAACGAACTGTATTCAAAAAATCACCTTCCTTGCTACTATAATAATTATTTAACTAAAGCGTATCAAACGTTTCTTTAATAGTCAATATCTATCTTAAATTATAATAGCAGAAACATTTCAATCTTAATTCATTATATAAATCAAAAATCCTCTGACAGATGCACATATGATACAGTTGCCAGGGATCCTTTTTATATTTATTGTTTTATGCCTAATTTCCCAATTTTTTAAATCCAAATAAGTTAATTAAAGTTCTAAGTAATTCCAATCAGTTGTATCTTCTTCGGTTATTGATTCACCTAATTGAAGTTACGCATCCATCTCTCTTAAAATAAAAATATATATTTTTAAACTTTTCCAACATTTTAATAATTTCATCTTTAGTTAGTATTTTATCAAACATGTGTATTGAGGTTACGCAATCATAATTATGTACTCTCTCATCCATTTTTATTATCGTCCAATAGTTTTAAAAATTAAATAGTTTCATTTTCTTTTAACAATTGTTTTTCCGTCTTATTGTGAGACAATAAACTCACTAAATCATTTACAGCATCCTCTTCATTGTCGTATTCTTTTAATATTTTACACAATTGAATATTATTCTCTGTTGTTTTGTGTAATATATATCCCGTTTTTTTCATTGTTAGTCTCCTCAATGCTGTTTTATTACGAATTTCTCTGAATACTTTCAATTGAATATCTAACTACAATATAAATTAAACAACTATTTATTGCAAGAACTTTTCCCTAAAGCAGCTCTAAAGAGCGAATTTATTTAGACTACCTCAAATACTTTTATATTTTTAAAGTTAAATATATAATTTTCCCAATCGATTTTCTCTGTAATTTGCTAAAAACGCCTAATTCAATTTTCACATTTCAAAAAATTAAATTTTGCATTTGCCTTTTATCACATCCCATGGTACAAATTTCATGTTAGAGGTCACGTATTTGCATACGTGCCACGGATATATCTTCAATTATTAAGGAAATTTCGCTAAAATGCTTCTTTAATATTGAAGATATTTCCTTTTTCCCTAATTTTAAAACCCTTAATACTTCTGCACCCTTTTCAAATAATTGCTTTAATATATCTGCTATTTGTATTAATAAGTAATGGTTTTTTATTGCATTGTAATCTAAACAGCATGCATGCTCTATATTATAACTTATATTTTTTTGATTATTGAACGCTTCGTTTTCTATTTTATGTTTCTACCGCTATTAACTATCTTTTCTATATTTCCTTTTGATATTTCAATGTTGTTATAAATACAAAGGTGCTTTCTGTTTTTTTCTTATTTTTTTTATTTATTACTTGTTCTTTGAATTCCACCATGTTTATTTTTTTGTCATAATAATCTATTTCATTAACGTATTTGTATAATTTTGTTATTTCTTCTTTTTCGTTTTCTTCTTCAGTTTCCAATACTTTTGGTTCTATTTTATGTATTGTTTTAAATTCTTTTGCTATGCTTGGGATGCTTCCTTCCTTAAACCTTAATATATATTTCCATCTATTTTCTTTACATATCTCAAACACTTTGTCACAGGCGTATAAACTGTCTTCTAATATGCAAATATGCAACCTGGGATATTCTTTCTTTAGTTTTTTTGCTAATCTGTAAAATGCTTTTATCTCACAATCCTGCTTCTCCACATCTTCTTGCTTATTCTCAATAAATTCTGTTTCTATACTAAATACCATATCACATATTACCAATTTTGCTTCTAATACATTATGATAATATTCAACCCTTTCTATTGATAAAATAGAATTTTCGGTTGACAAATACAATAGGTATTATAAATCCCATGTCGGCAGTATATAGCAACATGGGAGCAAAAAAGTTTCAATTCCTCATAAGTATTATAAATCTTGATTCATATTTTGAAATATTAGCCTTTGATAAATGTTTCAATTCCTCATAGGTATTATAAATCTTGCTTGCAAAAATGGCAGGTGATTTTGAAAAACCGGAGTTTCAATTCCTCATAGG
>DHUT01000007.1:32208-32350 GCA_002409285.1 Firmicutes bacterium UBA5227
CCTCATAGGTATTATAAATCTTATCATCTCAAAACGCGTTTGTGACGGATTTTTATGTTTCAATTCCTCATAGGTATTATAAATCTGTTTAAGAGGGGGAGACGTCTCCCCCTGTCTTATGGGTTTCAATTCCTCATAGGTA
>DHUT01000007.1:32529-32796 GCA_002409285.1 Firmicutes bacterium UBA5227
CCTCATAGGTATTATAAATCGGGAAAACAACCAAGACTTATGATTCCGCATACAGTTTCAATTCCTCATAGGTATTATAAATCAAGAAAAGATTATTATATGATTTACAAATGAAATAGTTTCAATTCCTCATAGGTATTATAAATCTTTAAGACTTAAAGACATAGGAACATATCTATCCTGTTTCAATTCCTCATAGGTATTATAAATCATCGAACAGGATATTTCATGGGAATCAACGTTAAATAGTTTCAATTCCTCATAGGT
>DHUT01000029.1 GCA_002409285.1 Firmicutes bacterium UBA5227
ATTCAATAGGAAATGGCATTACTTTTACATTTTTTCCTGTATTCTCGATACATTTTAAATACTTTGTATAATCAAAACATGTATTTGACTCCAATTCATCCATTTGTGGTAAAATACTTGGTTTGTTATATTTTATATTTCCATTTTTTGAAAATACAATGCCTTCAATTGCGTCTAAATCCTGCTTTGATAATATCGCTTTAACTAAATCTCCAATATAATTTTCAGCCTCTCCTATACCAATAACATCTACAAAATCATATTTACTTATAGTTTCTATAGCCGTTAATGTTGCCTGAGGACCTCCAAAAATAATTATAATTTCTTTATCTTGTTGTTTAATAATCTCGGCTAGTTTTAGTGTAATCGGATAAGATATACAAATTGTATAAAAAAGAAGTAATTTAGGGTTGTAACCCATTATATATTCAGCAAACATCTTAATATTATCATCCATATTATTGCTAAACTTAATATCACCTTTGTAATATAAATAATCAAAATTTATAATTTCTACTTCATAAGTTTTACTAAGCTTATTGTATAAATTTACTGAACCAATCTGAGGCAATATATTCTCCTTTGAAAAATAAATGCTATTTATTAGCAATATATCCATCTAATCACCCCTAATAATATAACTCATAATCAAAAATATTATCACATACCATCAGACCATCATATAGCAATTCTTCTGCATATTCACATCCTATTAAAGCTCCATTATAAGTATCTTTAGACGTTATTTTCTGAATCATATATTTATTTAAATATGTAACTTTTGATGCCATATTCATCTTAAATTGGCTCTTATATTGTTCTAACGCTAACAACTTCTTATCATAGATATCTGTAATATCAATATATAATTTATTACAATTATTTGATATTATATCTTGACTGTAATAATAAATATATTTACATCTATATACTGGACCAACATCTAAATATACATTTAAACTCGATTTTTTAAATGCACTTTTTATTAATTTATATGTCTCCTTATGGTCTGGATGATTATCTAACATATATGGAGAGATAATTATACTTGGACGATATTTTCTTATAGTATAAATAACCTTTTTTAGTTGCTCTGTAGAATTAGAAGATATCTCACAATCATTTATATCCAAGCAAATTCTCTCATTAATACCTAATAAAGCATTAGCTCGGTCAATTTCTTTTTGTCGTACTGTATTATTGCCATTTGCAGAACATTCACCTATAGACAAATCCACAATAATAATACTGTATTTATCCGAATGCTTAATAATTGTTCCACCAACACATAATTCAGCATCATCAGGGTGTGGAGAGAAAACTAATATATTTATCATTTTTATCCCTTCCTAAGAATTAAATTTAGTATTATACTTACCATTAAATTGGGAATAAAATAATTCATAATATCTGCCCTTATCGATCATAAGAGATTCGTGAGTTCCCCTTTCAACAATTTCTCCGTTATACAGTACTATAATTTTTGAATAGCTGTTCGGAATAATTCTATGAGTTGAAATAATGACTGTGCGTATTTTTTTCAGTTTTTCTATCGTCAGATAAAATTGTTTTTCTCCTTCGTAATCCAAAGAACTTGTAGGCTCGTCAAAAATAATAATATCGGAATTGCTTACTAAAGCCCGGGCTATTACGATACGCTGTCTTTGCCCGAAAGATAAATTGCTCCCAAGTTCCCCGACTGGGGTATCATATTGTTTTGGAAATTTCATTATAAAATCATGAGCGTTAGCAAGTTTTGCGGCTTTTTCAACTTCTTCGAAAGAAGGTTTTTTCCTCCTCCCCAGTGCCCCCAAAGCAATATTTTCTCCTATTGTTCTGTCAAATAGGGGAGTTTCTTGCTGAACATATGAAATATTACTTCTCCAGGAAAAAAGACTTGTATCATAAAAATTTTGTCCTTTCATAAAAATATTTCCCGATTGAGGCACCAATACCCCGAGGATTATTTTTATAAGGGTGGTCTTCCCTGAACCCGAATCTCCTACAATTGTAAGCAAATCATTTCTCATTATTTTTAGATTAATATCCTTTAGTATAAACTGACTTCTTGAAAATTTATAGTTAACATCTTTCAATTCAACCATAACATTATTAGTATAATCAATATTATCCTCTGTAATACCTTCTCTTTCTGCCCTATCGTCTTCTTGCTCCAAATCGATGACTTCAAAAATTCTTTCTGCCGATACGCTTACGGAGACTAAATAATTCCAAAATTCGCCAATCATTTTCAGCATATTGCTGACAAGGCTTTGTATTGGAATTGCAATCATCACATCGGGAAAATAAACATATTTTTTTTGAGATAAATAAAGTCCTATCAAAATATATCCCACTATGGAAATCATCTCAAATAAACTGCTGAAGAAAATGGCCAATTGATTTTTTGTTTCTGCTTTTAAACCTATTTTTGCCGCTGAAATACATTGTGAATTCAGATCCGAAATCATTTTTTCTTCCGAACCGTAAGTTTTTATTGTTGCTATGCCTTTAATTATATCCGTAAATTTCTGGGTTGTATTTGAATGTACTTTCATTGCATCGGTTTGCAGGTTTTGTATACTGCCTGAAAAAAATGATGAAACAGCGGCGGAGCACAGGCCAATGATCAGTGAAAATATTACCAGTCTGAAATCAATTAAAAAAATTGTAATCAAACCCAATACACCTGTTATTAAGGGTTCAATAATTTTAAGCCCAAGACCCTGAAAATAAAAATCCCCCAGTATATCACCGCAATCCTTAATTATTCTTGATAATAAATCCCCTGTAGATATGTTATTTAATTTATTTTCATCTTTACCGATCCATTTCTGTATTATTTTTTCTTGTAATTTGCTGACAAGGCTTATGCTTCCCCAGGCGTTTAATCTATATCCGAATATATTTGGAATTCTTAATAAAATCAAGGCAATAATAATTTGTATGATAAATTTCCAAGTGGAAATTCCTCTATAAACATTGTCAGTTACGGTACGCATAAGTATTCCGTTTAACAAAACCGTAACATACCATGGTATTGCCGTAATAACAGCTCCCAAGACGGATATTCCAAAGGTCTTTGAATCAAAAGTACATAATCTTTTTATTAATTTATATACTCTTTTCTTAGAATATTTTTCAGTCAAATCTATTCCTCCAAATATTGATCGTAATACAACTTTTTATATATTTTATTCTCCTTAAGAAGTTCCTCGTGATTTCCCTGCCCTACAATTCTGCCTTCATACAGAACCAATATCCTGTCAACACCTGTAATCGAAGATAATCTGTGGGATATAACAACTATTGTCGAAAAGATATCTTTCTTTAATAAATTGCTGATAAATTCCTTTTCGATTTTGGAATCCATCATGCTGGTAGATTCATCAAGGAGCATCAATTTAGGTTTTCTTAATAAGGCCCTTGCCAGCAATATTCGTTGACGCTGGCCTCCCGATATATTTGAGCCGTTTTCATCTAAAATGGTATTTAACCCATGGGGAAGCTTTTCAATCATTCCTTGTAAACCGGCTTTATTTACGGCTTCGGATATTTCATCGGAAGATGCTTCGGGTTTTGACAAAACAATATTTTTTAGGATGCTTCCTGGAAAAATATAAGAATCCTGACCGACATAACTTATAAGAGTTCTTAACTGGGAAACATCACAATGTTTAATGTCAACACCGCAGATCTTTATACTTCCTTCGTAGGAATTATATAACCCTTCCGACAGTTTGAATATTGTGCTTTTGCCTGATCCGCTTGTACCTACAATCGCAACTTTTTCTCCTTCTTTTATTTCAATGGTAATATCCTTTAAAACAAATTGATTGTTTTCATTCCCATTCTCAGGGTATTTAAAAGAAACGCTTTCAAAAGAAAGAACCGGTAATTTCGAACTAAAATCAATAAACCTGCTTCCGCTCTTCTCCTTTTGCACATCCCACAAAGGAAACAACCTTTTGCCGTAAGCTATCAGTCCGGGCAAATTAGCGAATACGGAATTTAAGCCCCGCAGTTCTTCCGAACCGAGGATTGAAAGGGAAAACACAGTGATGAATTTATCTACGGCAATATAATTATTAATTACAAGGGAAGATCCCACACCTGCTACCAATAAAGAAGGCAACTGAACGGCAACAGTTGAAGGGCTGAAAAATATGGGCAAAGACACCATTGCCTTTGTAAATCTTTCTATGCAAACTTCAAAGATATCTTTCATCCATTTCAAAACGACATTATTCAGCTGATACGATTTTATGGCAACAACATTGCCGACAATATCATTGATTTGTGCATCCCTCCTGCCATAAGATTCTCTGTATAGGGACAGGGGCTCTTCACTATGTTTATGAGCATTTATCTGGAAAAATAAAATTGCAGGGATTGATACGAGAAAAACCAATGCTATTCTAAGATTGGTAAATAACATTACAATTACGACTCCGGAAATAACGACAATCCTCCTCATTATATCCGGTAAAAATACCGATATAACCTGTGCCGCCCTCTCGGTATCGCTGCTGAATTTTCCGATGAGTTCACCTGTTTTCTGGCGATGAATCCGGCAGTAATCACCATATATATAATTTTGTGCTATAAGCAATTTATAATTTACAACAGATTGTTCTTTTATGTACGAAGAGAGGATTTTATTTAATAAATTTATAAGGGCACTTACAGACATACCTACAGCAATATAAACGATACCTTTGAATAATAGATTTTTATGAAAATCCACAGCATTGTCAATCACTATACCTAACCCATAAGAATAGATATAACCTGAGAAAAATAATATAATATACAAAAATATTAACATTATCATCCATTTTAACATCTTCGAAGCTTTAACCAACCTCTTTATGGATTTTACCGCTTCAAGAAAAACACCTTTATTACTCATCATAAACTCCTATTCATGTTTTCAAAAATTTCATCCGGTCTTGTCCAAAACAAAAAAATAAATTCATTGACATACTCATTATAATATAAATATAATAACTAATCAACATAAAATTTACGTTTTTGTTATTAATTTGTGATAATACCACTTTATAATTATCCTATGGAAATGTCATATTTTTTAGTTATTTCAATTTAATTTGCTTAGCTCCTCTTCAATCTCTTTTTTGTCCAATCTTTCAAATAAAATATCAAATTTAGCTATTGTAGCCCCTATTTTTAAATTAATATACTTCCAAGTTTCTGTATCACAATTCAACCAACCTTTAACTTTAGCCGATGAGAACGGTAAAAATGGCTGTAGTAAATTAGCAATATTTATTATAGCTGCTAAACAGTTATAAATAGTATTCGTACACCCAGCCCTATCTGTATTTATAGTAATCCAAGGACTCTTCTCATCAAAATATTTATTTATGCTCTTTATAAAATCAAAAATTTCATCTATTGCTGTCTTCAGATTGCCGTTTTCGATAAGATTACCAATCTCATAGTATAAGAGTTCAATTCTTGATTTTATATGGCAATCTATCTTACCATCCGGTATTTTATTTTCAAAATATTTTTTCACGAATACCAAGGTCCTGTTTACCAAATTTCCATACACACCTAATAATTCACCATTATTTCTATCGATAAATTCTCTCCACGAAAAGTCCGCATCCCTTTTTTGAGGACTATTTGCTATAAAAAAATATCTTAATGAGTCGGCATTATATTTTTCAATTATATCCAGAACCCACACCGCCCAGTTATTACTCGTTGATATTTTTCTTCCCTCTAAGGTAATATACTCACTGGAAATTATCCTACCAGGAAATTTGTTGATTCCGAGACCACTCAACAATGCAGGTAAGATTATAGTGTGAAAAGGAATATTATCTTTTCCGTGTATAAATAGTTATATAAAAAAACTCCCGAACCTAAGAAAAAATTCTTAGGAACGAGAGTTGAATTTCGCGTTACCATCCTAATTTGCCTGTACCTCACGATATAAGCCTCTTCAAGTACGTTATATAACAATGATTATACTCTATCGCTATAACGGGCAAACCCGGTGCAGCCTAAATCTAATGATCCCGGTGCACAACTCCAAGGCTATTTTCACTTCAATACCCTTTGTTTCTTCTCACCATAGGAAATTCTCTGTAAAAGTATTATTAAAGCTACTTTTCTTTGTATTTAAATTATTAGATATATTACAGTACATGCCCTCTATTTTATTCCATATATTTTTAATTTCCTTCACAATTTAAAAAACCTGCCATAGATGATTATTGATGAAATTGTTCCTAATGATGTAACTTTAGGCTGACAAAAGCGCCCTGCCGACTGAAAATTTTTGGTAAGCAGGACGGCTTGCGCCGTGAAGATTATTTCGCATTATCTTTGATTTGGTAAAACGCTATGATTACAAGCAAATTGATAATAATCTTGATGAATTTATCTAAACGTCTCCCTTTTATAAAATTTATTTTTACAAAATATAACAAGAACAGCAATGAATGAAACAGTTTGCGATATGGTTATTCTCACAATTTGCAGCTCATCTACATCTGTTATAGTGGAAATATGCAGTATATTGATAATTGTGTTGTTTAAAAAGTGATCTGCCATTGGCAGCCACAAAGAACCTGATATTTTTGTAAGCAGACAAAATTTGACTCCGGTAATGCCTGTTGTTACAACAAGCATAAGCATCATCATAAGCGTACCGCCAAAGCTTCTTTCTGCGTTCAAAAAGCTCCGCAGGGGTGCGGCAATATGCCAAAACCCGAACAATACGGATGAAAGGATTACCGCAATTAAAAATGAATATTTCTTTTCCGCAAGTTTTAAAAACAGTCCTCTAAAAACACCTTCCTCCATAACAACATTTATAATGTTGCCGATGACACAAATGGCAAAGAATAAGAGTCCTGTCTGATTACCTAAATTGCCATTGACAGAATAACTTGTCACATAAAGCTGCAACGATGGTGAGTTTCCTAACATAGAATGGATGGAATACTCGATCCCATAAGCCAACATATATGCACATACTCCAAGCAGCAATCCATATAGCACATTTTTAAGAGCTTTTTGGGGTTGAAAGCCGATTTCACTTGTGCGAATATGCAGATACTTTAACGCTATAAAAAGAATTCCAATTCCCATAAGCTTGTGTATAAAAGCTTCACCAAAAATACTTTAGTCAGTTCTGATAAACATATAAGATAAATCAACAGTATAATTCCAAACGTTGCTTGGGTGCGTTTTTTTCCCATTAACTCAACCTCCTGAACTTATTGAATTTACTTGGATTATATAAATTTCACCCATTTCCCACAAAGTTCACATTTGCAAGAGATTACTTTCCATATCCAGCATAACACAGTTCAGCCAATTTTTCTACGCTTTTCTAGACAGTATAGGCGGCTCATATTACGCTATGACTGGCAAAAATTAAAAATTAGCCTATCGCTGCCCAGCGAGCATGGTGCAGTACACAAGAAGAAAGGGACAAATCAAACTATTATGAATAATATGCCAGCCATGTTATATATTTTTTAGTTGAATTGTATATTCTGGCATATTATGAATGGCATGACTGAACTGTAACTTCCATCGTTCTGACATTCCTGTCCCAGCTTGATAAACTGCACTGAATCTGATACCATAAATTTACAGCTATATTATAATCCATTAATCGTGAAATCCAATTCATCCTCTGGTATTCCAATGGAATGCCCATATTCCAAGACCTTATCCCAAGTATTTTTATTTTACACAGATCATATTTAAATCAATAATTCAATCAAAAATATGTTCTATCAATATAATTTTTTTTCAAATTTTGTACATAATAAAATATTATGATGGAAAATCAAGACCTATTAAATCAGGGAATTAACCGGATAATTTTAATAGCGTCAGTTCCTGTTTGACCGTACCGACAATACTTTTTCATATCATAATAATATAAAATAAATTAGGAGGAATAATATGCTCTATTATCCGCATATAGGATACAAAGAAAAACGTACCACAGAACCGACTACGTTTCCGCCTCAGCATCAGACTATGCAGCCCGGATTTGAATATGTCATGTCTCCAAATCCGATTTTTGATAATCCCAATTATGTCGGAACCGAAAAATTACGCAATAAAGTTGCTCTTATTTCCGGAGGCGACAGCGGTATCGGCAAAGCTGCAGCAATTGCCTTTGCCAAAGAAGGAGCCGACATTTCCATAGTCTACTATAATGAACATGAAGATTCCAAGGAAACAGAAAAATACATCAATAATTTAGGAAGAAAATGTATTCTGATCTCTGGTGATTTAAGAGAAGAGGCATTTTGCAAAAAAGCAGTTGATGATACTATCGATGCTTTTAAGCACCTTGATATATTAGTAAACAATGCCGGAGTACAGTTCCCGCAAAACAGTCTGAAGGATATAACTGCGGAACAGTTTGAACATACTTTCCGTGTTAATATTTTTTCATTCTTTTATATTACAAAAGCGGCTCTTCCTTATTTAAAAAGCGGAAGTGCTATTATAAATACAACATCAATTACTGCCTACGCAGGCGATGAATTACTGATCGACTATTCTGCCACCAAGGGAGCCATCGTAAGTTTCACACGATCATTGGCAAAATCCCTCGTAGCACAGGGAATACGTGTAAACGGTGTGGCACCGGGCCCTATTTGGACTCCTCTTCAGCCTGCAAGTTTTCCTAAAGAATATATAACAACATTCGGCACGGATACTCTTATGAAAAGAGCCGGTCAACCTGTGGAACTGGCGCCAACTTACGTTTATCTGGCATCCGATGATTCTACTTATGTTACCGGGCAAATTCTTCATGTAGACGGAGGAGCTTCTATGAGTTCTTAACAAAAAAATAATAGGCAAAATATACAAATTCTCCTTCTTAGCAGATATTTATTTTAATTATTTCGGGCAGAACAGAATATCTACCCGAAATGATTTATTGATATTTATTTTAGTATATTATTTAATTTTTTATAGAATATCCATGTGACTTTATATTTTGTCAATATAACATACCATTTGATAAAATTATACTGTTATCTTTCATCTCATATAACTTTGGAATTTTACAATATCAGAAATTTCAGGAATTAAACCTGGATAAAAATGTCTGCAGCCTTGGGGTTTTAGGATTATCAAACAATTCATCCGGAGATCCTTGTTCAACTATTACTCCTTCATCAAAGAATACTATTCTGTCGGCTATTTCTCGTGCAAAATCCATTTCATGGGTTATTAAAAGCATAGTCATATCGGTGTCGTTGCCTTCGACAGCTATTTCTTTTATAACATCCAGCACTTCACCAACTAATTCGGGATCAAGAGCCGATGTAGGTTCGTCAAACAGCATTATTTTAGGTTTCATTACCAAAGCTCGTGCAATGGCAACTCTTTGCTTTTGACCTCCCGACAGTTGAACAGGATAAATATTTAATTTGTCTATTAAGCCGACTTTTTTTATCATAAGTTCGGCTTGTTTCTTAGCTTCTTTTTTAGACATTCCCAAAACCGTTATAGGGGCTTCCATTACGTTATTCAATACAGTCATATGGGGAAAAAGATAAAAATGTTGAAAAACCATACCAATATCCTTTCTCATTTCGTGAAGATGCTTTTCCTTTGCTCTGACTAATTTGCCGTTTATTTTTTCATGCCACAAAAGTTTGCCTTCAACTTCAATCGTACCGGATGACGGTTCTTCCAATGTCATTAAAAGTCTGGCTAAAGTCGTTTTCCCCGACCCGCTTGGCCCGATCAGAGCAACCTTTTCTCCCGGATAAATTTCAAAATCTATCCCTTTCAAAACTTTCAGATCACCATAAGCTTTAGTGATTTTATTATAACGAATTATAGGTTTTATTGTAATCACTCCTTTCTTTATTAAAATTTTTTATTTAATCGTACATCCAAGCTCTTTATTAATCTCGATGACGGATAGCTAAGTATAAAAAATATAATGCCTACTATTGTAAACCCTTCCAAATATTTAAAAGAACCCGCACCAATTATTTTAGCAGTCTGCAGAATTTCGACAAGTGTTATTGCAGATAATAGGGGAGTTTCCTTAAACATCGTAATTAAATAATTACCTAAAACGGGTAAAATAGGGGGTATAGCTTGAGGCAGTATTATTTTAGTCCAAGTTTCCATCCGTGTAAAGTTTAAAGCCTTTGCTGCTTCCCATTGGCCATGAGGCACATTTTCAATACCGCTTCTATAAACCTCTGACAAATAGGTACTATAATGAATTCCTAAACCTAAAATTCCGGCAGAAAGTGGCTCAAGTGTTAAACCGTATTCAGGAAATACATAAAAAATAAAATATAGTTGTACTAACAAAGGTGTATTTCTGATAAATAAGACTACCCCATTAGTTAAACGAGATACTGGCTTTATTCTTGATTTGGATAAAATAGATAATACTAAACCCAATACAAGAGCAAGAAAAAATCCTGCAAAGGTTGCTACAATAGTGATTTTTAAAGATGCCAATATTTTAGGTAGTATGTTTACAGCAAATTTCCAATCAAACATATTAAACCCTCCATACGGACAGCCTGCGTTCCAACATCTTAATACCATATGTTAAAGGTAAGGAAATAACAAAATATATAATTAAAAGCAAGCTGTAAATTTTTGTTGTTTCAAATGTAGAAGAATTAAGTATATTGGCATGATATGTTAAATCAGCAAGTGTAATCATAGACACAAGCGACGTGCTTTTTAACAGCTCTATCAGTTGATTGCCTAAGTTGGGCAACATCGTTGCAAATGCCTGAGGTATTATAACTCTCCGCATACTTTGAAATGAAGTCATATTTAATGCTATGCAAGCTTCTGTTTGCCCTTGAGGAATTGAATTAACCGCACTTCTGACAATTTCAGAACAATAGGCTCCAAAATTTAATCCTATAGCAAGAATAGCCGTAAATATTGCAGAAAATTTTATACCCAATAAAGGCAAAGCAAAATACAACCAAAAAAGTTGAACTAATAGAGAAGTCCCACGAAAAACTTCTACATACATTCCCGATATAATCCGTAATATTTTATATTTTGATAAACGTGCCAACCCTGCAGTAAATCCCAAAATAAAAGCAAGAATTGTAGAAAATAATGTAACTATAATTGTAACTTTAAGGCCTCCCTTCAAAAGGGAGATGAGCAGCTCAAATGTGCTCAACTATAACACTTCCTTCCAAATATAAATTATTTAATTAAATTTTTAATTGTAATATCTCCTGGAAGTTCATTTTCAGTAAACCCAAACGGTTCAATAATTTCAAGAAGTTTTCCTGATTCCCGAAGCTTCTTTAATTCTTTATTAAAAGCATCAACAAAATCCTGGTCTGACTTTCTGAATGCCGTTGCTCCGTAACCAATCACACTTTCACCATCAATAACAGGTTGTGTGAAATCCGTCACACGCTCAATTTTATCATCCTTTGAAGAGTCAAGAGTGGCCTGCAGTGACGGACCTGTTGCGGTAATTGCGTCTACTCGCCCTGATTGTAAAGCCGCCAGAGCCGAAGGCATATCAGGAACAGTGACAATGCGTTTCTTATCTAACCCGACAGCCACTAAGTAATCATATTCTATTGCTCCTCCCGGTACTGCAATTTTAGCAGAATCATGATTTGCAATGTCTTCATAACTGTGTAAGTCGAGAGGATTGCCTTTTTTCACGGCAATAGCTTCCCCAATTTTATATTCAGGATTAGCAAAACTTACATCCTTTGCACGTTCAGGTGTTACAAACATACCGGCAGTAACCATATCAAATCTTTTTGCTTTTAAGCCCGGAATTAATGAGCCGAATTCAGTCAAAATACCTTCAACCTTAGTGATGCCTAAATTCTCAAGAACTGCTCTTGCAACCTCCACCGCCTCACCTGTAAGCTTACCTTCCGCTGTTTGATATGCATATGGTTTCTCATTTGCAAACCCAATTGTTACAGAACCAAGCCTTTGCGCTTTCTCTAATGTCGTTTCGTTTTCGGGCGCCCCTTCTTTTGATTGTAAATTTTCCTTTGAATCTTGGCACCCTGTTAAAAATATTACCAGCAAACCGATTGATAATAGAACTGTTAATAAATTTGTTGCCTTTTTAAATTTTTTCATTTTTTTCTCCTTTCTATTTTAAATACTCAATAAAAAAATACTTAAAATATATTTTTAAGTACTCAGAAAATGCTGAAACAGCCCTATAATATTGGAATATTAAAATAGAAAAACAAAAAGGGCTTTTTATAGCCCAAAAGAAAAAACACGCATAATTGAAAAAACAGAAATGGTTAAATTTGTTTCATACGCTTACGAGGTTAGCTGACGGGTTCGGATAGAAACTACCCTATGTTTTAATAAAGCAAAACAATGCACCCCAACGTTGGTTCCCCCGTTTTCCTTTTGGAAATTCAGCAAAATATAACTTTACTGAGTTGTTTAACTTATAAAGATATAATTTAATAGACATATCTTAATGGATATAATTTAATAAAAATGGTAACACATATTATTTTTAATGTCAAGGCGAAAAATTCTCCGAACATAAATTTTGTATTAAGATTTAATCGAAATCCAATACCATTAAAATGAATTGATTATTCGGGTCTTTGACAGTTGAAGAATAAAAAAATCGCTAAAGTCATTGAAATGGCTTTATTTTTTTGTCAAATTTAAAATATTTATATTGCGGAATGCACCTCCTATATATAATATATTATATATAGGAGATGCTGATTATGAGGTTATCCATCTCTAAATCTAAAAATGCTACTTCACTTTATGTTAAAAAAGATGTTGTGGTCAATGGTAAAAGGACTACTAAAATAGTTGAAAAATTAGGCACTGTTGCCGAATTGGAAAAAAAGTTGGGCGGCGAAGATCCTGTTGAATGGGCAAAAAAATATATTGCTCAGATGAATCTCCTTGAAAAAGAAGGCAAAGAAACTGATGTTATTGCTAAGTACTCTCCATCAAGATTATTGAAAAAAGATGTTCAATTTAGTTTCAATGGTGGCTACCTATTCCTCCAGAAAATTTATCATGATTTAGGGATACATAATATCTGCAGCGAAATTAAAAAAAAACATAAATTCAATTTTAATTTAGATTCCATTCTTTCAAGGTTAATTTATGGCAGAATACTTTTCCCCGGTTCTAAACTGTCGACCTATGAACTTTCTTCTGAATTAATTGAACCGCCGGATTTTCAACTCCAGCATATATACAGGGCACTTGAAATCATTTCAAAGGAATCAGATTTTATTCAATCATCTTTGTATCAAAACAGTTTAAAGGTTTCTAAACGAAACACCGGGATTCTTTATTACGACTGCACTAATTACTTTTTCGAAATTGAACAATCAGAAGGACTAAAACAATATGGCTTTGGAAAAGATCACAAACCAAACCCCATTGTACAGATGGGAATGTTTATGGATGGTAACGGCATTCCTCTTGCTTTTTCAATCAGCAAAGGAAATACAAATGAACAGCTTACCTTAAAGCCTTTGGAAAAAAAGATTTTGTCAGACTTCAATGTTTCAAGATTTGTGGTATGTACTGATGCAGGGCTTGCGTCTAATGCTAACAGGAAATTCAACGATAAAAACGATCGTGCTTTTATTACAACTCAATCGATCAAAAAATTGAAAAACTATCTTAAAGACTGGGCTCTTGATCCGAAAGGATGGCATCTTTCAGGAGATGATGGGGTCTACGATATCATGGAGCTTGATGAAAAAAATGATATTGAAAAAATATTTTACAAAGAACGCTGGATAAAAGAAGATGGATTAGAGCAAAGATTGGTTGTTACATATTCAATAAAATACAGAAATTATCATAGAAAGATACGCAGCTCGCAGATTGAACGTGCTATGAAATTGATAAATACAAATCCAAAAGCAAAATTAAAGAAGGCAAATCAAAATGACTATAAAAGATTCATAGAAAAAAAACATTACACTTCTGATGGGAAACAAGCAAAAAAAGAGATTTACAGCATAGATACGGATCTTATATCAAAAGAAGAAACATATGACGGTTTCTATGGTGTATGTACAAATCTTGAAGATGATGTTGATATAATCGTCAAAGTAAACAGAAAGCGCTGGGAAATTGAAGAATCATTCAGGATTATGAAAAGTGAATTTAAAGCAAGGCCTGTACACCTAAGCCGTGATGACAGGATTGAGGCACATTTTATGACCTGTTTTATGGCTTTATTGATCTATAGGATATTGGAGAAAAAATTAGAAGAGAAGTTTACATGTAGTACTATTATCAACAGCTTACGTAAAATGAATTTTAAATTAGAAGAGGGAGAAGGATATATTCCCATATACACCAGAACAGATTTTACTGATGCCTTGCATGAGGTATTCGGATTTCGTACTGACTATGAAATCGTAACATTAAAACAAATGAAAAAAATTTTTAAGCTGACAAAAAATCGATAAACATTCCGCACTTTTATATTAATCTATAAAAGCTTGTATCCTATTGTTTTCAATAGCCTACAAGCTTTTTCTTTTCTCCAACTGTCAAACTTGGG
>DHUT01000053.1:0-3358 GCA_002409285.1 Firmicutes bacterium UBA5227
AAATATGATTTGGAAAATTACTATGAACATAAAAATTTCATCTTCTTGTGTTGTGACTATGAGAATTTGCCAATCAAGACATCATCGGTGGATGTTTTGATTGATTATAATATTACGAAAAAATATGAAGATGAAACTGGAAGAGAGCTCTTTGGCAAGATATTGCCAATTATGAAGCAGGATGGAATATTAGCAGGTTCGTGCAGGTTTCTGAAGCAAAATTCGGAAAAATTAATAAATGAAATTGATAAAAAATACTATAACAGTAATTTTTATTTGGAAAGGCTGCAAAAACACAAATACAGGGTACTGGATTCAGCCAATATAGGACCGGTGGCAGGAGAAAATGTCTTCAATATGGAGATAACAGGAACAGAGCTTTATCAATCCACATATGTATGTAAAAAAATCTTGGGTTAAGCCAAGATTTTTTAAATTTTGTCTTAAAATCGATTGATTTTATCTCTTGACATGGGTTTAGCTCCATGAGATATACTTAATATGTTAATTAAGTAACAAACAATACGAGGAGGAACCAAATGAAATTTAATACTACTAAAATATTAAGCTTTATTTTATGTTTTATGATGATTTTTGGCATGGCTGCATGTCAATCTGAATCACCAGAAGTGTCAGGTAATCCGGAAGCACTTTACAAGGCAGGAATGTACACCGCTGTTGCTAAAGGAAATAACGGAGATGTTAAAGTGGAAGTGGTGTTTGACGATTCGTCAATAGTTTCTGTTAAGGTTTTGGAGCATTCCGAGACTCAAGGTTTAAGCGACACTCCGATTCAAAGAATACCAGAAGAAATTGTAAGCGGGCAGACCCTGGCTGTTGATACCGTATCAGGAGCAACCAATACTTCTAAGGCAATATTAGATGCTGTTGAGGATTGTGTTAAACAGGCAGGAGGTAATGCTGACAAATTAAAGGAAGCGAAAGGCACCTATAATAATACCGGTAACGAAACAGTAATTGATACCGATGTTGTAGTTGTAGGTGGAGGCGGTACGGGACTTGTTGCTGCTGCTTCAGCCCATGAAAACGGATCTGATGTAATAGTTCTGGAAAAGCTTGCAATGGCAGGAGGCTCTACAGGTTTATCCGGAGGAGGCATAGGAGCAACCGATACAAAATTCCAGAGAGAAGAAGGAATAGAAGATTCAAAGGAATCATGGATGCAGCTTTGGAAGGAGCGCCAGGCTACAAGCAATCCTGACAGCATCTACCCTGATTATGAAGTTGTTGACAGGTTCATGGATGAAGCTGTAATAACTACAGAATGGCTTGTTGATTATGTTGGACACGAATATGGAAGCATAGAGGGCTATGGTGTTGATACGGTCAGAAGGCTTCATTTTCCAAAAGAGGTTGATGGTAAAAAAGGAGGAGCTGCATTAATACAAAGTATTACAAATTTTTTAAATAAAAATAACATAGAGATTATGACAGAGACAAAGGCAACAGAGCTTTTGGTTGACGACAAAGGAGTTGTAACCGGTGTTGTTGCCGAGGGCAAGGGCGGTAAAATTGTAATTAATGCCAAAAAGGTTATTTTGGCAGCAGGCGGATTTGCTAAAAATGAAGAATTGTTGGAGAGATTTGTGCCTGAGATGGCAGGTACGGCAGAATTGAGTGCAGCTTCTGCCGGAACTACCGGAGACGGTATTTTAATGGCTGAAAGGATCGGGGCAGCTTTATATGAAGAACCTTGGATAATCGGTCTTTCATTTGCTGCTAAGGTAGATGGAACGGCAGCAATAAGCTGGGATTGGACAAAAGTCTTTGTAAATGAAAATGGTGAACGTTTTGTAAATGAAGACAATCACTATGCGATCATAACTAACAAGGTGGCTGAGCAAAAATCGCCTTGGTTGATACTTGATTCAAATGAAGCAAATGCAAGTACTATTGAATCATTGGAAAAAGCTCTTTCCACAGGAGAAGTTGTTAAGGCAGATACTTTTGAGGAATTAGCTAAATCAATGGGAATTCCGGAGGATGCCTTCGCCAATACAATGAAAGACTACAACTCGGGAGCTAAGTCAGGAACAGATGCACTGGGCAAAGAAAGCGACTATCTTATTCCTATGGAAAAAGCTCCATATTATGCAGTAAAAATGTATCCTAAGACTATGGGTACATTTGCAGGAGTAAAAACTAATGAAAATTATCAAGTATTGCGTGAAGATGGAACAATAATTGAAAACCTCTATGCCGGAGGAGAATGTGCCAATAAGATAATGTACAATCAGGTTTATATGTCAGGAAGTGCCGTGCAATTTGCACTTACAAGCGGACGTATCGCAGGAGCACATGCGGCACAAAATATAAAATAACCTCAAAATAGCAAAAAACTTTGTTATAATACATATAACAAAGTTTTTTTACTTAAGGAGATATTGCCTGCCATAGTTAAGCAGTGATATAATATAAAGAAAATACCGGGAAGTGAAATTATGATATCGACAAAGTGGGTTCAGGGGAAAACAAACCTGAACGATGTATTAAAAATAAGAAAAAAGGTATTCTGCGAAGAGAAAAACAATAATGAATTTTTATTGACAGATAATTATGATGATTTTGCATTTAATGTTTTAATATATGAGGATGAATTTTCAGTTGGCTGCGGAAGACTTTTATTTAAAGAGGGAAAGTATTTCATAGACAATGTATGTGTACTAAAGGAATACAGAGGAAGGCACTATGGGGATTTAATTCTGCGAATGCTTGTAAGAAGGGCATTTAACATGGGAGCGGAAAGCACCTATTCTTTGGTTGGCAGTAACTGTAAGCATTTATTTGAAAGAATAGGATTTACTGTGACAGAAGAATGCGGACATAGAAAATTATTGATGGTTAAGACAGGTGACGTAGGAGGAGAATGTAAATAATGGATGTGAATGATAAAAAGTCAAGGGTTAAATATACCCTTGATTTTTTAATTGATTATAGTACATTTTATTAAATAGAAGAAAAATGAGAATATATTCGCTATTTTGCTTTAAATTTTGCTTTGCTATAATAGATGTTATATCCGGTATATAATATAATTAATGTAGGTATACCTGTAATTAATGCAAGTTTTTGACTTGAATCAAAAAACATTCCTATAAACAGAATCGAACACATTATAATTAATTGCTCCCTATATAAATAGGATTTAAAAGAATCTAAAGAATACAATTAGAATGTTGCAAAATCATAATATACACTGTAAAAATTCAGTTTTACAATTGAGCTTTTACAATTGAGGCTTGGAAATTACTTTCCTTAAAAAAAATAGCTGGACAAAAGCAATTGACTGTTGTATAATACAAAAGTCAGTTGCTATGACTCATTGGTCAAGTGGTTA
>DHUT01000053.1:3609-57575 GCA_002409285.1 Firmicutes bacterium UBA5227
ACAGCACCCGGCATTGGCATATTTAAGCTATTTCATCAAAGCGTGCCTTCATGCGGCTAATTTCATTTTCAAGAATTTCAATTCTGATGGTTAACAATTCTTTTTCGTCCTTAAATTTTAATACTTCATCAATTTTATTGTTTAAATTTTGCTGTCCTTCAACAAGCAGACTGATATTTTTGCTTATATCGTTTTCAAGTGTCATTTTAACTTCTTTAATATCAGATTTCAATTCGGTTCTTACATCTCCAATAGTGGAATAAACATTGCTGAATTCTTCCTGCATTGTAGAGTAAACACCATTAAATTTACTGTCTATATCTTTAAAACCGGCTTGCATCTCATTTCGTACATCATTGAGGTTGGCTTGCATTTCATTTCGTACATCATTGAGGTTGATTTGCATTTCATTCCGTACATCCTTAAACCCGGTTTGCATTTCATTTCGTACATCATTGAGGTTGATTTGCACTTCATTCCGTACATCCTTAAACCCGGTTTGCATTTCATCTCGTATATCCCTGAGGTTGACTTGCACCTCATTCCGTACATCCTTAAAGTTGTTATCCATTTTATTATCTAATTTTGTGATTAATTCAATTATTTGTTCGGCTTTTTCCATATCATACTTCCTCGTATTTTTTATATTAATTAACTAAGCTATTTCATCAAGACGAGCCTTAATACGATTGACTTCATTTTCAAGGATTGTTAATCTGATGAGCAATGTTTCTTTTTCATTTTCAATCTTTAATGCTTTGTCAAGTTTATTGCTTAAATCGCGATGTACTTCGGCGATTATCATGATATTTTTATTTGTAACATTTTCGAGTGTTATTTGAATATCCTTTATGTCCGACTTCATTTCTCTTGTTTCACACTTTACTCCATTAATTTCGGTATGCAATTCAGCCATTTCAGAATGTACTTCAGTCAATCCAGTATTCATTTCAGTACGCAATTCAGCCATTTCAGAATGTACTTCAGCTATTTCATTATTCATTTCAGTACGTAATTCAGCCACCTCAGTATGTACTTCAGCCATTCCAGTATTCATTTCGGTACGCAATTCAGCTACTTCAGTATGTAATTCAGCAATTCCAGCATTGATTTCAGTATGTACTTCAGTGATTCTTGTATTTATTTCAGACATTTTGCTATTCATTTTTACTACAGCTTCTAATATTTGCTCGTTTTTGTCCACTTTTTCCACCCTCTCATGATAATTTGGGAACATGTTGTTGGTATAAATTGTATTTTCTTACTGTATTCTTCGAAGAATGATTTCTTCATGCTTGGATACTTCTTTCTCAACTCTTTCAAGAATATCAGCATTCTGTTTATATCCGTCAAACAGAACTGAAAGTTTCTTGCCATGCTCTTCTTCAATTTTCAATACTGTTTTTTTGACATCGTTGGTAGTCTTGTCTATTTCGATTACTTTGTTTGTCAATATTCCCACTTGATTTGTCAGTTCGTTCATATCACCTTTGAACCCGTTCATATCGTCTTTTAGTGCACTTATGTCATTTTTCATTTCACGTATTTCTGAATATACGTTTTTAAATTCAGAATTTACGCCTTGGAAACCGTTGCGCATTTCAGAATAAACATTTTTGAATTCAGAATTTACGTTATTAAAACCATCCCTCATTTCAGTATATACGTTATTAAAACCATCCTGCATTTCAGCATACATCTTATTCATTAATTCAAGCATTTGTTCATTGTCGGCCATTATGTGTTTCCTCCTTTTCATATTTATATTTGTAACGCTCATCATATTGAAGTCCGCCCATATAGCCTATTTATATTCAGTTGTCATGTCTTTTTCAGCCACACTTTCGGCCAAATCCTGCTTTTGCTCATACAGCACAGTTACTTTGGATTTTAGTTCAAACCCAAGGGTGAGCCTAACTATGTTCTGTTTAGTTAATTCTGCTTTATCGTATTCAAGGGCTACTTGGATAGCTTCCGGGGAAAGCTGGGTTTGTGGGTCGTTTGTTCCCAATAAATAATTTGCAGATATGTCAAGAACATTGCATATTAATTCTATTGTATCTGGATCAGGTTTGTTTTGGTCATTTTCCCAATTGCTTACAGAGTTGTGTTTTGCGCCTATTGCTTCTGCTAATTCTTTTTGAGTATATTTTTTGTTTTTTCTTGCAAATTTTAATTTTTGACCAAAAGTCATAATATCTGCTCCTTCTAATCTATCATATTAAATATTATATAAATAATACCACATTATTTCGAATATGTAAAGATAAATTTCGAAATTATGAAAATATTTTTTTATTTTTGTTTTTAAATAACAAATAATAATTGAATTGAAAATATGAGGGGTACATCTATTTGTCATGAGTTAGCAAAAGGGTATTTTTATATTGTATTATTAATCTGAAAAGGTTATAATACAATATAAAATAGACGTCTTGAAGTTATAATTGCTACAGAAACTGGACTTCGGTTCACCTATGGATTACTGCCATATATTGAGGGACCGGTGAGTTTAATACTGACAATTTTAAAATGCGTGCAAATATTTGTCCGTAACATAGGATCAGTATATAATACTAATTCACTTCAAGGGAAATATTTAATGTGAATTAGTATTATTTAAACATACCGTCCTTTTTATTAACAATAAATTAATTAATCGGAGGATAAAAATGGATTATAAAAAGTTAGCTGATATGTTGTTTCCTGATATTAATGAAACAGTGGATTATTATGAAAATGAAATTTTTCCACAAAGAAATCTGCCGGAAGGAGCAAAAGTTACGAGACTGGGACCCAGTCCTACGGGATTTATCCACTTGGGAAACCTGTACGGCGCTTTTGTGGACGAGAGGCTGGCTCATCAAAGCGAAGGAGTGTTTTTTCTACGTATAGAGGATACAGATGAGAAGCGTAAAGTTGATGGAGCCGTAGAAACAATTATTTCATCTCTCAAATATTTTGGGCTGAACTTTGATGAAGGTGCATTGCTTGATGGGGAAAAAGGAAGCTATGGACCATATTATCAAAGTGAAAGAGGAAAAATATATCAGTGTGTGGCAAAATATCTTGTGGAACAGGGAAGGGCATATCCGTGTTTCTGTACCGAAGAAGAGCTGGAAGAAATAAGGAAGCTGCAGTCGGAACAAACGGTAAATACAGGATACTACGGAAAGTGGGCGAGAGACAGAAATCTGACATTGGAAGAAGTACAATCTCGCCTGGATAACAATGAAGAATTTGTTATCAGGTTTAAATCAATGGGGACAGAAGAGGGAACCTTTGAAATAGACGATGCCATAAGGGGAAGACTGGTAATACATGAGAATTATCAGGATTCTGTAATTTTAAAAGCCAACGGAATTCCCACATATCATTTTGCTCATGTTGTAGACGACCATTTAATGAGAGTTACTCATGTGGTAAGGGGAGAAGAATGGCTTTCAACACTTCCAATACATTATGAAATTTTTACAACATTAGGTTGGAAGGTTCCTGTTTACTGCCATACAGCACATTTAATGAAAATGGATAACGGCTCAAAGAGAAAGCTTTCCAAAAGAAAGGATCCTGAGCTTGGACTTGGATACTATATGGATTTGGGATATCATCCTGCGGCTGTGAGAGAGTATTTGCTGACAATTCTGAATTCGAACTATGAAGAATGGAGAATGCAAAATCCTGACATCCCGGCTGAAGAATTCGAATTTACACTGGAGAAGATGAGCAATTCAGGGGCTCTGTTTGATTTGGATAAATTAAATAATATAAGCAAGGATGTGCTGTTGAAGGTTCCTGCCGAAGAAATTTATGAGTTCTTATTGAGCTGGGCAAGAGAACACAAGACTGAAATAGTAAATATTCTTGAAGATAACAAACAATCTGTTATTAAACTGCTTTCAGTAGGAAGAAGCGGTGACAAACCGAGAAAGGATCTGATGTATTGTCAGCAGATATTTAACTTTATTAGTTATTTCTTTGATGAATATTTTGAAATAGTTGAAAGCTATCCTGAAAATATAAATACTGAAGAGGCTAAGAAGCTTCTTAAGGCGTATCTGGAAACCTACGACCACGGTGATGACCAAAGCCAGTGGTTTGAAAAAATCAGAGTGATATCACAGGAAAGCGGCTATGCCGCAAAACCAAAGGACTTTAAGAAAAACCCGGATATGTACAAGGGTCATGTGGGCGATGTCAGTTCAGTCATAAGAATTGCCGTTGTGGGAAGAGCATCATCACCAGATGTATGGGAACTTCAGCAAATTATGGGAGAAGAAAAGGTAAGAAGAAGAATCGAAAAGGCAATCATTGAATAGCACGTGTAATTCTAAGTATAAACAGATTCACGTAATTACTACTATGAAAGCGAGAAACTATGACATATTCGCATATAATTTGGGACTTTAACGGAACTATACTGGATGATGTTGTGGCAGGCATAAAAAGCGAAAATGTTCTGCTGTCCAGAAGAAGTATGCCTCTCATTGACAGCTTGGAGCAATATCACAGATATTTTTGCTTCCCAATAATTGAATACTATAAGAAGCTTGGTCATGATTTTGATAAAGAGGATTATAATGACCTGGCTATTGAATGGGTTACGGAGTATTTGAAATTTTCAAAGGAATCTAAGCTGAATGAAGGGATAACAGAAGCCCTTGACAGATTTAAGAAAGAGGGATGCTGTCAGCTTATTTTGTCAGCTTCTGAAAAGCAGATGCTTACAAATCAAGTAAGAGGACTTGGAATATATGAGTACTTTGATGAAATACTTGGGCTTGACAATATTCATGCAAACAGCAAGGTGGAAATGGCAATGGAATGGGTTGAACTGAGGAAGCCGTCCAAGTCACTTTTTATCGGGGATACAACACATGATTATGAAGTCGCCTGTTCTATAAATGCCGATTGTGTTCTCGTAGCAAGGGGGCACCAGAACAGAGATACACTCCTGAAATGTGAAATTCCTGTATTTGATACATTTTATGAAATGCTCAGCTATGTAGAAGAGCAGTAGGCATATCGTATGTTGTTATTAAAACTAAAAATAGCTATGATAATTAAACAGGGGTTGTTGAACTGATAAATCAGGGCAATACCCTTTTTGTATGCTTTACTCCAGTTCTTATTGACAGCTTGCAATTTTATGTGAATAGTATTGCACATATAAAATTATGAACCGGCTTTAAGCCTAGTTTGCACAAAAAGCGCGTATATTTGTATTCTTGTACACTTAATTATTTTAAATCATACAATAGTAGTAGCTTTATATAAATTTTAAAATGAAGGTGAAAAATATGAGCAATATTGCTTTGCAAATAGAGCGTTTAATTGAAGGTGTCATAAATGCTGGAGAAAATGTCATCTTTGATAATGTGCTATATTCATCAGGTAATATTTCGTACACTCCTGCCACAGGTGTAATTACATTTAATGAGGCAGGAAGGTATGTATTTGACTGGTGGGTTGCGACACAGTCGGGAGTAGGTACAAGCAATGCTATTTTTGCGGTAACGTCATCTCAGGGAGACATATTGTATGGAAATTTACCGGCAAAGATAGGGGAAATTGTTGGTGCTGGAATTGTTGATGTAATAACGGCTCCGGCTACTGCACAACTATCGTATCAGGGAACAGGAAGTGCATTTTATGCTTCAACTCTGCCTGTGAAGGCTACCTTGGTTGTTGTGGAAGATGATATAGTTAGTGAAGGTCCTACAGGTCCCACAGGAGCGACAGGAGCAACAGGTGCAACAGGAGAAACGGGACCAACGGGACCGGCAGGAGATACAGGTCCTACAGGACCGACAGGAGAAACAGGACCTACAGGACCGACTGGAGACACAGGTCCAACTGGTGCAACTGGAACTATTGAGCCAAATCCATTTAATGTATATGTTCAGGCAGGAGCAGCAGGTGGAGATGGAACACAGGCAGAACCATTTGGAACAATACAGGAAGGCATAGCTGCTGTATCGCCGGGAGGAACCGTTAACGTGCTGGCAGGAACCTACCCAATAACTGCCCAAGTATTAATCAACAAGGCAGACGTAACATTGAAGGGATATCCAAACACATTGATAATCCTGGAGGCGGCGGTAATCCCATTTCTTGTCACAGGAAGCGGGGTAACTTTAAGAGGACTGACTATCACCAGTGATATTCCCTATGCTGTTGAATTTATACAATTTGCCGGAACAAATCATAAGCTTATTGAAAATGTAATTTTTGGTCCCGTTCAGGCAGGTCCATCATCGGGCTGGGTGGTAAACAGAGGGTTTGTTTCACAGGGAAATGTGACAGATTTAATGGTTCAGAACAATGTTTTTTATTCCATGAGACAGCCTGCATATTTAAATCCCAACTCAACGGGGCATATTGTTGATAATGTAGTTTACAGCACACGTGGATGGGTTGTAGATGGAGCAATATTTGTATTCTCGGGAAATTCCTGGGGGATTCCGGAAAATACAGAGGACGACGGTGCGGATATTGCACTTCTGGTTGGCACCATTACCGGTGCACCCTATGACCCAACAACAGCTTTGTCTGAGAATAACAGTATGGCTGCAATAAGCGACCAAAGATAAAACAAGCCTGATTTTTGCATGATGCGGGAATCAGGCTTGTTTTTTTGGTGATTAAAATATAAGGTTGTATATGCGTGCTGTGACAAAGCATACGCCAAACGCAATACATGTGGGTATTAAGAATGCTGCGGCTGTCCATTTCATGCTTCCTGTTTCCTTTTTTATGGTCCACATGGTAGTGGAGCAGGGCCAGTGAAGAAGGCTGAACAGCATTACGTTTAATGCTGTTAATGCGGTCCAGCCATTGTCTATAAGAACCTCTCTCAGGTGAGCAATGCTTCCAAATTCTATCATTGTTCCTGTTGTAAGGTACAGCATTAATAAAACGGGAAGTACAATTTCATTTGCAGGCAGTCCCATGATAAATGCCATCAGTATAAATCCGTCAAGTCCGATTATTTTTCCTATTGGATCTAAAAACCCTGCCACATGAGTAATTATATTTGTATCTCCTATATTAATATTTGTAAGAAGCCATATCACCAGACCTGCAGGTGCTGCTACAGCAACGGCCCTTGATAAAACGAATATTGTTCTGTCAATGATGGAGGTATATAACAGCCTTCCTACCTGTGGAACTCTGTACGGAGGCAGCTCCAGGGTAAATGTTGATGGTACTCCTTTCAGCAATGTCTTAGATAATAAATAAGAAACTGCTAAAGTTGCGCATACTCCTGCAAGAACCATTAAGGTTATAAAGACAGCAGGAACTAACCCGTTTACAAAGGAACTGGAAGTTATGGCAAAAAAAGCTGATGCCAGGGCTATTATTGTTGGAAATCTTCCGTTGCAGGGGACAAAATTATTTGTTAGGATTGCAATTAATCTTTCCCTTGGTGAATCAATTATTCTACACCCTATTACCCCTGCTGCATTGCACCCGAAACCCATACACATAGTCAAACATTGTTTTCCGTGGGCGCACGCTTTTTTAAAGAGGTGATCCATGTTGAATGCCACTCTCGGCAGGTAGCCTAAATCCTCAAGCAAAGAAAAGAGTGGAAAGAATATCGCCATTGGAGGAAGCATGACTGAAATAACCCAGGCCAGTGTTCTGTAAACTCCTTCTACAACGGCACTTATAAAAAGTTTGGGAGCTCCTATATTCATTAAAAAGCTTGACAGTTTAGGCTCAAGACCAAATAACAGATTGCTCAGAAGTCGCGAAGGGACATTTGCTCCTTGAATTGTAATCCAGAAGATTAAACCCAGCATCAAAAGCATTATGGGAATTCCAAATGTTCTTGAAGTGATGATGTCATCTATTTTTTTATCGCGGTTAATTTTTTTATAATCCTCTTTAACATATTTTTGTTTTAGGCTATTTGCGTAATTGTAATTATGCTCGGAAATTGTCTCTCTTATATTTTTATTATCTGCTTGTATATTTAGAGATTCGATCAATCCAATGGCTTCGCTTTTACTGATGTGACCTGTTTTATCATAAGAAAAAATGTCTGGGCCGCTGTCAAGCAACCTCAGTGCTGTCCACCTAATGTTTGAAACATTGATTTTCTCTAAGTATGGTGTTAATTTTTTTACCTTTTCTTCTGTTTCGCAATCATATTTTAACAGATTAGGCATATAGTCCACATCATTGCAGCTAATCCTTTCTATCGCCTTTTTAAGTTCATCCATGCCTGTTCCGCTTCTTGCGGCAGTTAAGACAATAGGTATGTTTAATTCCTTTTCTAAACCCTCCTTATTTATAATTATATTTTTCTTTTTTGCCTCATCAATCAGGTTGATGCATAATATAAGCTTATTTGTAATTTCAGAAACTTGAAATACTAAGTTTAAATTTCTTTCAAGACAGGTTGCATCAGCTACAACGATTACTGCATCGTAATCGCCGTAGCATATGAAGTCTCTTGAAACCTCTTCATCTCTGGATGCTGCAAACAATGAATATGAACCGGGTAAATCTACCATTATATATTCTTCACCGTTATAACTGAATTCACCTCTGGCTGAAACAACCGTCTTGCCCGGCCAATTGCCGGTGTGTTGCTTTAACCCCGTTAAATAATTGAACACGGTGCTTTTGCCTGTATTTGGATTTCCGGCAAGAGCAATAACATGCTGAGAACCGGTTTTTGTAATATTAAAAACGTCCTTCATTGAATCTAATTTAACAGATTGTGCAGTAAGACCCAAGCAGTCCACCTCCTCACATGATTTCTATGAGATTTGATTCTTCTTCTCTCAGTGCAATCATAGCTCCTCTTATTCTGAATACTGTTAAATTGTTTTTAGGACCTTTTCTTAAAACTTCTATTGTTGCCCCGGAGGTTAAACCAAGTGCAAGCAATCTTTCTTTAAGCAAATCCTGAGCTTTATTTTTCTGGACACTTACAACGTCTCCCACGTTAGCTTCAGATAAAACCTTCATAATATTTCTCCTCGTTTTACTTTTAGATAATAAATTTAGATAAAGCTAACTTATATTATGATTTATATTAAACTTTGACACTTTTTTTATAAGGTGATATTTAGAAGGATTATTGTGAAGTGTTAATAAAAAAACTGTATATGAAGTTTCTATATGATGGACATAAAAAAATTCCCCCTTTATTATATTGATTTAGTTGAAATCAGTACGGTCTGTGGTTCATTTTATACAATGGACATACTATTAATTTATTTCTCATTGGCGTCTACGTCTTTTTTTCGTTCTTCAACTTCAAACTCGTTTGGAATATATACATTTCCAGGGTTAGTTTGCACGCTGTTTCTCATTTTTAACCTGTTGACAAGCCTATCAATAATTTCCATTATTTCACCGCCTTTCTAATGTACCGGTTTTTTTATTATGATTATTTTTTGCTTTCTTATAATTCCTTTATTAAGCATTTCTTATGAAATATACCAATTAATTTTAAGGCAAATATTTAATATGAATTAGTATAATTATTAATTGAACTTATTTAACCATTTTGAATAACATAATGTTATACTGATAATTTTAAAGTGCAGACAAATATTAGTCCGCAACATAGGATCAGTAATACTAATTCACTTCAGGGAAAATATTTATGTGAATTAGTATTAAATAATTTTTACGTCTAACGGAGGTAATAAATGGAATATATATGTGAATTAAAAAATATCTCTAAAAGATTTCATACAATAAGCAACGAAACAAAAGCGTTAGACAGAGTATCGTTTAATGTAAAGAAAGGTGAACTTGTTTCTATAGTAGGTCCGTCGGGTTCAGGCAAATCTACGGTTCTTAATTTAATTTCCGGACTGGAAAAACCATCTGAGGGTGAAATAATAGTTAACACTGACAGTATGGGATTTATGTTTCAAAAAGATCAATTGTATGAGTGGAGAAATATATATAAAAACTGTATGTTAGGGTTAGAAGTTAAAAAAATGGACACAGATGAAAACAGAAAAAAAGTTATGAACATGCTAAAAAAATACGGATTATACAATTTCAGAAACCATTACCCAAGCCAATTGTCGGGAGGTATGAGACAGAGAGCTGCTTTGGTTCGTACTCTTGCCATTGAACCGGATTTATTGCTGTTAGATGAGCCTTTTTCGGCGTTGGATTATCAGACGAGACTTTCTGTGGGAAACGAAGTAGGACAGATACTGAGAAGGGAAAAGATAACAACAATATTGGTAACTCACGATATTCCTGAGGCTGTCAGTATTTCAGACAGAGTAATTGTATTTACAGAAAGACCTGCCAGGGTAAAAAAAGAATATGAAATCATATTTAATGAGCTTCAAGGTGAAAGAACACCTATGAAGTGCAGAAACACCTTGGAATTTGGAGAATATTTCAGAGATATATGGAGGGATTTGGATGTGGTTGAAGAAGAGTAAAAACAAAGATAAAGGATTAACGAATATCACTAAAGAACATGAAGAATATTTAAAGTCAATCGAAAGAGAGAAAAAATTTATTATAATAGCTCAAATATTTATATTTTTTGCTTTCATTATGTTATGGGAATGGGCAGCAGTCAATAATCATATAGACAGGTTTTTAACCAGCAGTCCAGGAGCTATATTTGAACTTATTGTTAAATTTGTGGAAGACGGAAGCTTGTTCAAGCATTTATACATTTCAACTATTGAAACAATAGCAGGTTTTTTTGCAGGAACAATAGTTGGGTTATTAGCTGCAATACTTCTTTGGTGGTTTAAAAGATTAGCAAGAATTGCGGATCCCTACATTGTAATTTTAAACAGTCTGCCTAAAACCGCACTGGCACCGATAATTATATTATGGGCAGGAATGGGATTTTCAGGCATAGTGGTAACTGCTGCGTCAATTTCTGTTGTAGTAACAACAATGACATTGTATACAGGTTTTATAAATGTTGAAAATGATAAAATAGTACTTTTAAAAACCTTTGGAGCAAATAAATTTCAAATATTAAGTAAAGTAATTATTCCTGCAAACATACCAGGCATCATGAGTGTTATAAAGGTAAATATTGGATTATCCTGGATTGGCGTTATTGTAGGAGAATTTCTGGTTTCCAAAGCAGGTATCGGTTACTTAATACTATATGGAAGTCAGACATTTAAGCTGGATTTGGTTATGATGGGAGTATTTGTATTAGGACTTGTTGCTGCAGTGATGTATTTTTTTGCCTCCTGGCTGGAGAAAAAGGTGGTAAAGTATTGAATAATCATTTTTTTTGTTGTATAATACATCAATAAACAAATTAATTATTTATTTTAACGGAGACAATTTATTTAAATAACTAAAACCAATTGAGGAATTAACATGGAACTTGGAGATAAAATAAGGTCGTTAAGATTAAAACAAAAAACCAGCATAGATCAGCTTTCTGAAAAGACGGGCTTAAGTAAAGGCTTGATAAGTCAGATTGAAAGGGATATTACCGGACCGTCAGTTGCTTCCCTGTGGAAAATTTCTAAGGCACTGAATGTTACCATGAATTATTTTTTTGATGAATATGACGATTTTAATCAGGTTGTTCGAAAAAATGAGCGGAAAAAAATAATGATGAAAAAAGCAAACAGGGTTTATGAACTTTTAAGTCCTGATTTGAAAAAACAAATTGAAATGCTCTGGATAGAAATCGAACCGGGACAATCTAACTTTGAAGAACTTATAAGCCATGAGGGCGAAGAGTGCGGAGTAGTCCTGAAAGGAACACTAAGAGTGTTGTCCGGAGATAATATTTACGACCTTAATGAAGGGGATAGTCTGTATCTTGACAGTACTATTCCGCACAGATATATTAATATGGGAGATGAATTGTCTTTATCAATATGGGCAATGGTTCCGCCAAGTTTTTAAGGATGGTTAAAAAAGATCAGTATCAATATTATTTGATACTGATCTTTTTATTGTTCAATGGTCTTACCGGCAGGAGGAACATTCGTAAAATCCGGTTTTATAGGTTACTGCGTATAATAATTTGTATATTGATAATAATAAGTATGTATAAAAAAAAAGCGTTATACTTTAAATAAGTTCAATATATTGAACGTTTTAATCTACATTGAAATGGAGGAATAATATGAATACTTTAATTAGTGCAGACAACACATGGGTTCTTTGGGCCTTGATTATTGGTTCTGCGGCCATAAGCATTGTGCTTGAACAAAAATACAGCTGGGGTGCAAAGGTTTCCGGTGCGATAATAGCACTTCTTTTCGGTTTGGGTATGTCAAATTTAAGAATAATACCAACTGAAGCTGCTGTTTATGATGCAGTATGGGGCTATGTGGTTCCGCTGGCGATACCAATGCTTCTCTTCAAAGCAGATATCAGAAAAATCTGGAGGGAAAGTGGAAAAATGCTTAAAGCCTTCGTATTTGCAGCAATCGGTACAAGTGTGGGAGCATTTGTGGCAACTTTCCTACTAAAAGGGGCTATTCCGGAGCTCGGGAAAATAGGCGGTACAATGACTGCCAGCTATATTGGCGGAGGAGTAAACTTTGTTGCTATGACAGCGGTTTTTAAACCTTCTGAATATCTTGTGAATTCTACGATAGTAGCAGATAATCTGGTTATGGGGGCATTCTTTTTTGTCTACATGTATATACCGTCTTCTAAATTTTTTAGAAAACACTTTAAGCTGTCTTATCCCAATTTAGACAACAATGTTGTAACCAATGACGAAGCAGAAAACAAGGCTGGTGCATACTGGTCAAGAAAAGAAATGTCTCTTAAAGATATAGCACTTACAGTTGCGATTGCTTTTGGTATTGCATGTGTGAGTAGTGTAATAGGTGGTTTTATGGGCGGAGTGATTCCTGAAGGTAATTTTTTCTTTGATATGATAAAAATAATCTTTAGTAACCAGTACTTCCTTATAACAATTATAACTGTTGCGCTGGTAGCATTATTTCCTAATTTCTTCGATAATTTGGCAGGCGGGCAGGAAATTGGAACGTTTTTGATTTATATTTTCTTCGTAGTAATCGGTATACCGGCTTCTGTGATGGAGATAATAGTGAACAGTCCGTTATTGTTTGTATTCTGCATAATTATTGCAGCAGTAAACCTGCTGTTCTGTTTAATAGGTTCCAAAGTAACCAATATTACACTTGAAGAAGCCATGCTTGCCGCAAATGCCACTGTAGGCGGTCCTACAACTGCAGCTGCCATGGCAATATCAAAAGGCTGGGAAGACCATGTTATACCTTCGCTGTTGTGTGGCCTTGCGGGATATGTGTTCGGTAATTTTATAGCATTATTTGTTGGTAATTCACTCATAAGCCTATTCGGATAGGAGGAAGATATGAAAATTTTTGATGGACATTCGGATATTTGGACAGATGTAACACAACGCACCTTAAAGGGTGAAAATGATATATTAAGGAAATATCATTTGGACAAATTAAGAAAAGGTAAGATAGAAGGAAGCATATTTGTTATATGGATAGATCCGCCGTATACTAAGGATCCACATGCCAGATCATTACAATTTGTGGATTCAATAAAAAAGGAACTGGAATATTGCAAGGATTCGGTGTTGATAGCCAGGTCGTATGAAGACATTGAAAAGGCACTGGCGGAAAATAAGTTTTACATTCTGATTGGCCTGGAAGGATTAAGCAGCATAGGAGAAAATTTAGATTTAATTGACTTTTTCTATGATTTTGGAGCAAGACATGCAAGCCTTACCTGGAACGAGGAAAATGTTCTTGCAACAGGAGCACGGGGAAGTGCCGGCAGAGGACTGACAGAGCTTGGGAAAAAAGCAGTAAAAAAGATTAACCAGAAGAATATGCTGATGGATGTATCTCACTTAAATGATAAGTCATTCTGGGATGTTGTCAGTGTGACAAATAGGCCCATAATTGCTTCTCATTCAAATTGCAGGGCATTATGTGATGTTCCCAGAAATCTGACTGATGACCAGCTCAGAAAAATTGCCGAGACCGGCGGATTGGTTGGTATAAATTCATTTAATGAGTTTGTTCATAAGGATGAGAAGAAACAAACAGTTGAAATGCTTGCAAAGCATGTTGTCCACATGGCGGAGATTATGGGCACTGACCATATAGGAATAGGTATGGATTATTGTGACTTTCTGGATGACAGTGCTATGAGCAGTTTCAGCTCCCAGGAAACTTCATACACGCTTGGACTGGAGGATGCGTCAAAGACGTATAACATAATTACCGAATTGGAGAAGGTCGGCTTTTCCAAGGAAGAGATTGAAAAGATAGCATATAAAAATTTCCACAGTATGATAAAGGAAATAATAAAATAATATGCAAGTTTAAAAAAAGCATGGAAGACATCTGTAATTACTGACTTCCATGCTTTTTTGATTTTTAATCAGTGATGAACATGAAGCAAGTGCCTTTTATCCTTCATAACATCCTCAAAAATATTTCTTGCAATATAATTGTCATCTGAGCTCTTTATCTGACTTGTTTTATCAATATTATAAAGCCCCTTGGCTCTTTGCAGCCTGGTTTCTCTTGTAATATATTTTGGAGTGGGCTGTCCGCCTCCGGCAACACAGCCTCCGGTACATGCCATTACTTCTATCAAGTCATACTGTCTTTCTCCGCTTTTAATTTGTTTAATGAGCATGTCTGCATTTTTTAACCCATGAACTACTGCTATACGGATTTCGCTTCCGTCAACATTCACAGAAGCTTCCTTAACAGAATCAAGTCCCCTTACGCTGTTAAAGATTATTTCACAGTCATCTTTTCCGTACTTGTTCTTTAAAATTTTTCTGAGCACAGCTTCTGTTACTCCTCCGGTTGTCCCAAAGATAACTCCAGCTCCCGAACCGATTCCGAAAGGCATATCCATAGCTTCTTCTTCAATTTCGTCAAAATTAATGCCTATTTCTTCAATCATAAGTGCAAGCTCCTGGGTTGTAATTACCAGGTCGATTTCCTTTTCGCCTTCATGAATAAATTCCGGTCTTGAGGCTTCTGCCTTTTTTGCGGTACAAGGCATAACCGATATGATGAATGTGTCTCTTCCGTCCTCTAAGTCCTTTTCTCTGTAGAACTCTCTAAGCACTGTTCCAAACATTTGCTGGGGAGATTTGCACGAAGAAATATTTTTTACTATTTCCGGATATTTATTTTCTGCAAATTTAACCCATCCCGGACAACAAGAGGTAAATAAAGGTAGATTTTCTCCTTTTGAATATCTTTCTAAAAACTCGTTGCTTTCTTCTATAACAGTAAGGTCGGCAGATAACGTGGTATCGTAAACTTCTTCAGCTCCGAGTTTTTTTAAAACAGCAACAATTTTTCCTGTTGAAACCTCTCCCGGTTTTTTGCCGAATTCTTCACCTAATGCAACTCGTACTGCCGGTGCAATTTGTACAATAACTCTTTTACTCTTGTCATAGAGAGCATTCCACGCCTTTTCGGTTTCATTTTTTATTATTATGGCTCCTGTTGGACATACTATTCTGCATTGTCCGCAGTTTACGCAGTTGGTTTCTGCCAATTTTTTATTAAATGCCGGCTTAATAATTACTTCAGAACCTCTGTCCACAAATCCAAGAGCTCCAACGCCTTGTATTTCCTCACACACCATTACACAGTCACCACATTTTATACACTTGTTCGGATTTCTGATAATACTTGGACTGGAACTGTCTATCTCATGCTCCTGAACAGACTGGGTAAACCTGTTATTTGAAAGACCGTATCTTTTTGCTAATGTCTGCAGCTGGCATTTTCCCGTTCGTTCACATGCGGTGCAGTCCTTGTCATGGCTTGAAAGTAAAAGTTCCAGAATCATTTTCCTATATTTTCTTATTCGTGGTGAATTTGTGTATATTTCTAAGCCATCTCTTGGTTTTTCAGAGCATGTTGCAATTATTTCTCCTCTGCTTGTTTCAACAGAGCACATTCTGCACGCACCATAAATACTCAGCTCTGAATGATAACAGAACGTCGGCAGGTCAATGCCTGAGTCTCTTATAACGCTTAAAATATTTTTTTGGCCGGTAAAGGGTATTTTCCTGCCGTCAATTATCATAGTTCCGCTCATGCTATACCTCCCTGATTGCGTGGAATGTACATGATTCTATACATGCACCACATTTAATACACTTAATTTTATCAATTACAAAAGGTTCCTTAATTTTACCGCTTATTGCATTAACCGGACAGTTTCTTGCACATTTTGAGCATCCTCTGCAAAGTTGTTCATCTATTTCGTAGGACATTAAGCCCTTGCACTGTTTGGCGGGACACACCTTGTCAACAACATGGGCAAGATATTCATCATAGAAATGTTCCAATGTGCTTAAAACAGGATTTGCGGCAGTCTTACCCAATCCGCACAAGGCAGTGTTTTTGACGGTTTCCGCAATTTCCTTAAGCAGATCAAGATCTTCAACCGTTCCGTTACCGGCAACTATTTTTTCTAATATTTCCAGCATTCTCTTTGTTCCTTCACGGCAGGGGATGCACTTACCGCAGGATTCCCTCTGTGTGAAGCTCATAAAAAACCTTGCTACCTCCACCATGCAGGTGTCCTCGTTCATGACAACCATACCGCCGGAACCTATCATCGCCCCGACTTTTTTCAGGGAATCAAAGCTTAGAGGAAGGTCAAGATGTTTTTCAACGAATGTAAGACATCCTCCGGAAGGACCACCTATTTGTACTGCTTTAAACTTCTTTCCGTCAGGAATTCCTCCGCCTATATCAAAGATGACCTCTCTTATAGTGGTACCCATGGGAACTTCAATCAAACCTGTGTTTACAACATTTCCGGTAAGTGCAAAAGCCTTTGTTCCGGGGCTGTCCTTTGTGCCTAATTTTTTATATTCATCTATTCCTGCATTAATGATGTAGGGTACATTAGCAAATGTTTCAACGTTGTTTAAAACGGTAGGGCAGTTAAAAAGGCCTTGCTCAACAGTCCTTGGAGGTTTAACGCGGGGCATTCCCCTTTCGCCCTCTATCGATGCCGTAAGTGCACTTCCTTCACCGCATACGAAAGCACCTGCTCCCTTGTTTATATGGAGTTTAAAGTCAAAGCCTGAGTCTAAGATGTTCTCACCCAGCAAACCGATTTCCTCAGCCTGTGAGATGGCTATTCTTAAACGCTCCACGGCTAAAGGATATTCAGCTCTCACATAAATATATCCTGTGTGCGCTCCTGTGGCATATCCTGCAATTGCCATTCCTTCAATAATCTTGTGAGGGTCGCCTTCCATTATGCTTCTGTCCATAAAAGCTCCGGGGTCACCCTCATCACCGTTACAGACAACATATTTTACAGGGTTTTGTTGAGCCAAAACCTGTCCCCATTTTTTGCCAGTGGGATAACCGCCGCCGCCGCGCCCTCTTAAGCCGGAATCCTGTATGATTTTGCAGACATCCTTTGGATCCATAGTTGAAAGGACTTTTGAAAGAGCCTTGTAGCCTCCTCTTCCAATACATTCCTGAATATGCTCAGCATCCATATGTCCGCAATTTTCTAACACCAGTCTTGTCTGTTTTTGATAGAAGGGTATTTCTTCCTGCTTTTTAAACACGGTGCCATTACTATGATACATTAATCTTTCCACAGGCACGCCATTTAAGACAGTATTATTGAATATATCAAGACAGTCAGACAACTTGACTTTTAAATACAAATAATTGTAAGGTTCTATCCTTACAAGAGGTCCTGCTTCGCAAAAGCCATGACATCCGCTTTTTTTAACGCTTATTACTTCTGATTCATCCTCTTTTAAAAGGCTTACATCCGCCAGATTGCCATTTTCTTCAACTAATCTGGCAAGTTCATCATATATATCTAATGAACCTCCTGCCACACAACCTGTTCCACCGCATACCAGAATTTTAATCTTCTGCTTTTCCAAAGAATTTTCAATTATTTTGGCATAGGATGACAATTCACTGCAAGTATTTATAAACATCTACATTTCCTCCTTCTTGATTGATTGAACTAATTCAATTGCTGATTCGGGGGTCATCTTAGGATGTACGTGATCATTAATAGTAATTACCGGAGCCAGACCACAGGCTCCAAGACATGAAACTGTCTCTACCGTAAAAAGCATGTCATCTGTAGTCCGTTTTTTATCCGTTAATCCAAGTTCCTTATATATTGCGTTTAAAATTGGTACTGATTTCCTCACATGACAGGCGGTCCCATCACATATTTTGATAATGTTTTTTCCTTTTACTTCCAGAGAGAAATTTTCATAAAAGGTGGCAACACCGTAAATTTTTGACTGACTAATGTCTAATTTTTCAGCAGTGTAAATCAGAATGTCTTCAGGAAGATAACGATATTCCTTCTGGATTTCCTGAATGATATTTATAAGTTCTTTTTTTTCACAATTATGCCTAAAAAGAATATTGTCAACCTTTTCTTTAACTTCGGATGTCATAAGCTCATTCCTTTCTTTGTATATGTTGTTTGATTATAATATATCAAACTTTAAGGGTTAAAGACAATACCCCATATATAATTCTGTTTTACGAAAAAAATTACCGTAAAATAGAAAATAAAATAAGTAGAGAATACGATTTCTAAGATATTAAACAAAATAATTATATTGACATACATATGTTATATATGTATTATAGTAACATAGATAACATATGTATGGAGGAGAAAATGTCGATTGATAGCAGCATGCTGAAAGGAAATACAAGGATGCTTGTATTATCTGTTATTGATTCAGGAACTAAGTATGGCTATGAAATTATTAAAGAACTTGATGTTAGATCATATGGATCTTTTGCATTAAAAGAAGGAACTTTGTATCCTATTTTACATGATATGGAAAAGGAAGAATTGATAATTTCAAATACATACCGTATGGAAAACAACAGGGTAAGAAAGTATTATAAAATTACAAAGAAAGGAAAAGCTTATTTATATAATAAAAAGAAAGAATGGGTTGAATTTGTAACTAAGGTAAATCTTATAATTGGGAAAAACTAAGAATTCCTGCTCCTTGAATTAGACTAAACATTATGCTAAACTGAATATATAAATTTCGAAGAAGAAAGAAGAAGGAAGATACAAGTGGAAATTAAATTTATAGACAGTCATGTTCACTTAGATGACGAAAGATTTGATGACGACAGAGAAGAATTGATAAAATCCCTTTACGAAAACGATATTGAATCGGTTTTAAATTTAGGGTCAGATTTAAGCACCTCAAAATCAGCGGTTAAATTAGCAGATGAATATTCATTCATATATGCTGCGGTGGGCTGCCACCCTCATGATTCAAAATATATGAACGAGAATACAATGAATATATTCAGAGAACTGGCGAAAAATAAGAAAGTTATCGGAATAGGCGAAATAGGTCTTGACTATTACTATGACAATTCTGACAGAGAAACACAAAGGCTGTGGTTTAGGGAACAGATACGACTTTCTAAAGAACTTAATTTGCCATACATAGTACATGACAGAGATGCACATGAGGATGTTTTCAGGATTATGAAAGAAGAGCACTGCTCAGGAACAAGGGGAATTTTGCATTGCTATTCCGGCAGTGTGGAAATGGCAAGAGAATTCATAAAACTGGGCTTTTATATTTCTCTTGGCGGCCCCGTAACTTTCAAGAAATCCAAAATACCAAAACTTGTGGCAAAAGAGGTTCCCATAGACAGGCTGCTTATTGAAACTGACTGCCCTTACTTAACTCCAGAACCTTTCAGGGGAAAAAGAAATGAACCTAAGTATGTAAGGTATGTAGCAGAAGAAATTGCCGAGATAAGAGGAGTCCAGGTTAGTGAAATCGCAGAAAAAACCAAATCAAATTTTAAAAACCTATTCAATTTGTAGAAAATTATGTTTCTATTTACAGCAGCAGGCGAAAGAATATCATAACAACAATTAATATAACAGGTGGAGAATGATTAAAATAGGAAGAAGCTTTTATGACAGAGATGCCCGAATAGTAGCCGAAGATTTAATAGGCAAAGTTTTAGTTAGAAAATATGATGAAAAGACAATTAAATTAAGAATTACCGAGACAGAGGCATATATTGCGGAAATTGATAAGGCAAGTCACGGCTACGGAGGCAAAATAACACCAAGAACCCGGATAATGTTTGGACCGCCCGGATATGCTTATGTATATTTCATTTATGGTATGTACTATTGCCTTAATTTCGTAACAGAAAGTGAAGGCATATGTAGTGCCGTGCTCATCAGAAGCGGCGAATCCCTAAAAAATATTGATGAAATCTGTATGAACAGATATAATAAGCCCCTGGGTGACTTATCAAAAGCACAAATTAAGAATCTTACAAATGGCCCGGGAAAACTTTGCAGTGCACTGAAAATTACAAAAGAGCACAATGGTACGGATTTGACCGAAAATGAAATATTTGTTGAAGATGATAAATTTACAGATTTTTGCGTGGAAAAAACCAAAAGAATAAACATTGACTATGCAGAGGAGGCAAAAGATTTCCTCTGGAGATATATCCTATGCAAATAGTTGTTGACAAAATTGTTAAAAATAAATATAATTTGATTATCAAAATAAATAGAGGTGAGTTATGAGTAATCATCAAACTGTAAATGAAATACTTGTAAGGCTTTTTGCAAATGTTCTTGATATTGAAGAAAAATGCCTAAAAACAGGAGAATTTTCAGATTTATCAATAAATGAAATGCATGTGATAGATAACATAGGCATTAACAGGGAAAGGACTATGTCTGACACTGCAAGAGATTTGAGAATCACATCAGGAACACTTACAACTGCGGTAGATAATCTCATAAAAAAAGGATATGTTGTAAGAGAACGCTCTGTGGAAGACCGAAGAGTTGTAAAAATCAGGTTGACAGAAAAAGGTACTGCCGCATATTTTGCCCATGAGAATTTTCATAAGGACCTTGTTCTAAGCGCTCTTCAAAAATTGAATAAAGAGGAAGAAGAGCTTTTGATCAAGGTGTTGTCTAACATAGATGTGTTTTTTCATAACAAGTATAAATTTTAGGCTGATTCACATAAAAGGCATATTAGGATTCTTTTAACATATTATTTCTATAATCAAAAATTTTGAAATTAAAATTAAATAATGAGAGGTTGCTATGAGTATTAGAATAGTTATAGACAGTACGTCGGATGTTACAGACGATATAATTAACAAATATAATTTGAAGATGGTTCCTTTAACAGTTAATTTTGCTGAAGAATCTTTTTTAGATAAGGTTGAACTGAGTTCCTCGGATTTTTTTAAAAAATTGGTTCAGGCAGAAAAGCTTCCAACAACATCCCAGGTAAATCCGGGTTCCTTTGTTGAGGCTTTCAGCCAGATACTTCTGGAGGGAGATCAGGTTCTGGGAATATTTCTTGCATCGGAATTAAGCGGAACATATGAATCAGCAAGAATTGCAAAGGATATGACAGGCAGTGACAACATCAGAATTATCGATTCTAAAAATGTTTGCCTTGGAACATTTGCATTAATATTAGAGGCAATTGAACTGGTAAACAAAGGCATGGATATTGATGAAATTGTTGATGAACTGGAAAAGGTAAAAAGCAAGATAGTGGCTGTAGCTGGACTTGATACTCTGAAGTATTTGGAAAAGGGAGGGAGGCTGTCAAAAAGTCAGTCAGTGGTAGGTTCACTGTTGAATATAAAACCTGTTATTGAAATTAAAGATGGAAAGCTGTCTGTAATTGAAAAAGTGAGAGGAAAAAACAAAATAATTAAATGGTTTGATGAATGGATTGCAAAGAATAAATTTGATTTATCAGATAGGACTGTTCTATTATTCTATTCCCAGGACTATGACCAACTAAAAGCTTTGAGGCAGGTAATAGAAGAAAAATACAAAATTAAAAATATTATCGAACAGGAAATAGGTGCGGTTGTCGGAACCCATGCCGGACCAGGAGCATTGGGAGTTGCGTTTTTAAATAAATAAGAGGCAGATAGCTCTGCCTCAGTTATTTTAGCTTACATACAGCTCTGTTTTTTCGTCAGCGTTGATTGTAACACTGACCCTGCTGTTTTCCTTTATTATGCCCTTTAAATATGATTCTGATATTTCGTCTTCCACATATTTTTGAATTGCACGTCTTAAAGGTCTTGCACCATACTTTGTATCATAGCCCTTATTAAGGATAAATTCTTTCATTTTGCTGTCCACATCAATTGATATTTTCTTTTCTCTTCCTTCCTGCACAACCTCCCCTAACATGAGATCTACAATTTGGCTCAGTTCACTCTTGCTTAGTTCGCTGAATACTATGATGTCGTCAATGCGGTTTAGAAACTCAGGTCTGAATGCCTGCTTCAGAGCATCCCTTACCTTTGCTTCCATAGCTTCATATTCTTTGTTTTCAAAGCCTATTTTATTGCCCTTTATATTTGTTCCGGCATTTGAGGTCATAATAATTACAGTGTTTTCAAAGTTTACGGTTCTTCCCTGATTGTCGGTAAGCCTTCCGTCATCTAATATTTGAAGCAATATGTTAAATACGTCCTCATGTGCTTTTTCAATTTCATCAAGCAATATTACCGAGTATGGCTTTCTTCTTATTTTCTCTGTCAGGTAGCCTGCCTGGTCATATCCCACATATCCGGGAGGCGCTCCGATTAATTTAGAAACTGTGTGTTTCTCCATATATTCGGACATATCAAGCCTTATCATGGCATCTTCATTTCCGAAGAGTTCACAGGCAAGGGTTCTTGCAAGTTCTGTTTTACCAACTCCTGTAGGTCCGACAAAAATAAATGAAGAAGGCTTTTTCTTTTTCTTAAAGCCCGAACGGTTTCTTCTTATGGCTCTTGAAAGGCTGGTTACGGCAGGGTGCTGCCCTATAACCCTTTTATGCAGCCTTTCCTCCAGATGAATTAATTTTTTTGCTTCCTCTTCACTTATTCGCTGGACAGGAATTTTAGTCCATGCTTCAATCACATATGCTATATCTTCAGTGGTAAGATGCACATTTTCACATTCCTGTGACAGCTCTTTAATTTTGGATTCAACTCTAAGTTCGCTTACTTTAAGCTCAGCAGCACGTTCATAATCATCATTTTCTGCCGCTGCTTCCTTCTCGTCTCTGATATTTGATAATTCTGTCTTCAGCCCTTCAAGCTCTACAAGTCCGTTGTTCCTCAGGTTAGCTCTGGAGCCTGCCTCATCTATTACGTCGATTGCCTTGTCCGGAAGGTATCTGTCGGTGATGTATCTTTCGGACATTAACACTGCCTGCTCGATTACTTCATCAGAAATTTTCACATTGTGAAATGCCTCATAGTAATCCTTGATTCCCTTTACAATTTCTATTGAGTCTTCGATAGAAGGCTCATCTACCATTACAGGCTGGAATCTTCTTTCGAGAGCCGCATCCTTTTCAATATGTTTTCTGTATTCATCCAATGTTGTCGCACCGATTATCTGAACCTCACCTCTTGCCAAAGCTGGTTTTAAAATGTTTGCGGCATTCATAGAGCCGCCTTCGGCTTCTCCGGCACCGACAATATTATGAACTTCATCAATAACGATAACAATATTACCGGCTTTTTTTGCCTCATCAATTATTGCTTTCATACGAGATTCGAATTGTCCTCTGAACTGAGTACCTGCCACAACAGCAGTCAGGTCAAGAAGATAGATTTCTGTGTTGAAGAGCTTAACAGGAATTTTTTGCTCAGCAATTCTTACTGCCAGACCTTCTGCTATTTTAGTTTTTCCCACGCCCGGCTCACCTATTAAAATTGGATTGTTTTTTGAGCGTCTGTTTAATATCTGTATAACCCTGTCTATCTCTTTTTCTCTTCCGATAATTCTGTCTAATTCTCCATACCTGGCCTGTTCTGTTAAATTAGTTCCGTAAGTGTCAAGGTATTTTAATTTCTTACGTTTTACCTTTTCTTTAACCTTTGGACCTGATCCGCCTGAATTATTAGAAATATCCACTTCATTTCCCTCATCGGTGGGTTGAAATCCGCTGTTTGAACTTGTGAGTCCCGTAAATGCCGAATTCATCAGGTTCATGATGGAATTCATGTCTTCACTGCCTTCGTTCTCGCTGTTCTCAGTAATTTTATCCAAATCCATGTCTCCCATAATTTCAGACAGCTGACTATTTATATTTTCAAAATCTTCCGGTTTCATTCCACTTTGTCTCATTATCTGATCCATGGGTGCAAGACCTTGTTTTTTTGCACAAGGGATACATAGACCCATAGTTTGCATTTTACCCTCAATAATTTTATTAACATATATTACTGCCACATTTTTTTTACATACTGAACATAACATTATTTTCATCTCCTATTTGCGATAAATAGATTTCTGTAATCGCTAAATTTATTTCAGTTATTTATATAATTTTATTTATTTGTTTCCAGTATAGTTATACAAAACTAATTATAATCTATTTTGCTTAAAAAAGCATTAACTTTTTTCAAAAATCATTTTCACCGCTTCTGCATTTTGACTAAATTCAACCATTTACTACTTTTTAAAAAGGTTCTGTGCTAATGGTAATAATTTGTTTATGGTATGACTCAAGAAAAATTGGAAATTATATTAACCTACGAAAGAAGTTTGAGGTAAGGTTTGAAATAAAAACATGTTTCATGACCCTATCAGTGTCTTTCGCAGAAAGGTGGTTATATCAAAGATGAAAAAAATATATAAGTATATAATTCTGTTTATATACGGCGGCGTAATATATTATTATATAGAGTTAATATACAGAGGATACAGTCATCCTGCTATGGTTTTTGTAGGTGGTCTGTGCTTTATATGTATAGGCAGACTGAATGAGGCTTATACTAATAAGATATCTGTTATAAAGCAAATGATAATATCTTCTGTTGTTGTTACAGTAATAGAATTTATTTCGGGAGTAGTATTAAATACATGGTTAAAATTAGACATTTGGAATTACAGTAATTTAAGGTTTAATCTATTAGGTCAGATAAGTCTTCAAACAAGCATCGTCTGGTTTTTTCTTGCTCTGCCTGCCATATATTTAGATGATTATCTAAGATATTGGTTATTCAGCGAAGAAAGACCGCGGTATAAGTTTATTCGATAAACAATTTATTTCTGAAACAGTAAAAAATTCTGCATTGCAGAATTTTTTACATGTAAATGATTTATTTCATGTAGCCGCCAACTGTGGATTTAATGTCATTTACCGTTATATAGGCATCCGGTGCAGTCTGTTTAATAACCTTAACTGCTTCAGGTATTTTCTTTCTTTTCAGTTGAACAAATAAAAGAGATTTTTTACTGTTATCTCTTCCTCTTCCATCGATGATGGTAACTCCATAGTCTTTACCTCGTAAGATTTCAGCCAATACTTCTCCTGTTTTTTCACTGACAACAACCTGAATAGATGCAAGCCCTACAGCAATTTTTGACTCTATGGTAACTCCTATGAAATTTCCCAGAGAAAAACCTATTGCGTACATAAAAATTTTTATTGGGTCTTCAGTAATATTATTCAGGACTGAGCTTACAATTAGGAGCCATATCATTATTTCCACAAATCCTAAAGCTGCTCCCTTTATACGTTCACCCTTGTTGATGTATACCAGTCTGATGGTGGAAATAGATACCTCCACAATTTTAGCACAAAGAATTATTACATATAAAAGCGGGCCTTCCATGTTCATTAAAAAATCCATAATACACCTCGTAATGTTTGTTAGATACATTTTACTTTGTTTCATGAATTTATGCAATAGAGAAGTTTCGTCATAAATAATTATTGTTAATTGCAGCGAAATAATGTAAAATTCATATGACGAGTTATAAGGACAACAGGCCATACAAATATTTAAAAAAAGGTTTGATTGTGCATAGTAACAGTAACATATACAGGCATGTATATTAAAGGAGATTTTATGAGACTAAGATACGTTCCGGGGCAGTATCAATATTTGAAGGAATGTGATAAAGTAATTACCGAACCGGAAAAAAGAGGATATAAATTAAATGATGCAGTGTATAACAACAGTCCGATATATGTGGAATTAGGCTGTGGCAAGGGTAGATTCCTGAGACAGACAGCACTGAAAAATCCGGATATTACTTACTTCGGATTTGAAAAAAGTGTCAAGGTTGCATATAGATGTGCAAAGGCTGTTATTGAAAACGACCCACCAAATTACTTTATAGTATATTCAAACGGAGATATCTTAAGGGATGTTTTTCATCCTGAATCAATAGAAAGAATTTACTTAAATTTTTCAGACCCCTGGCCTAAGCCTTCTCATTATAAAAGAAGGCTCACTCATAAGAAATTTCTGGATGTTTACAGGAGTGTTCTGACTGCCAACGGTGAAATACATATGAAGACGGACAACAATGATTTGTTCGAGTATTCTGTAGAACAATTAAAAGAAGGCAACTGGGAATTTTTGATGCTTACAAGAGATTTGCACGGCAGTCTCTATGCTCCAAATAATATTATGACAGAATACGAAGAGCGCTTTGTAAATGAAGGGAAGAAAATAAATAAACTAATAGTGAGAAAACCGGATGAATAAATTAAAATATGTAATTGTTTACTTTGTCTTAATTAATGTAGTATCATTTATACTATTCCTTGCAGATAAGGAAAAGGCAAAACGAGATAAATGGAGAATCAGAGAAAGTACTCTCCATATGACAAGTTTTTTAGGAGGAGCTTTCGGCAGCATTGCTGCAATGGTATTATTTCATCATAAAATCAGGAAGCCCCTGTTTGTGATTATAACAATAATTGCACTTATTTTTAGTATTTTTATCTACTACAATTTATATGCTTTTCTGGTTCTATAGTTGGAATTGAAGTTGTTAGAGGAGGTGATATTTTGAAAAAAACAAACAAGACTAATGCTATGCGTATTCTTGATTCATTAAATATTGAATATGACTGTATGACATATGAATGTGAGGACGGTCATATAGACGGGATTTCTGTCGCACATAAAACAGGGCAAAATCCTGAAGCTGTTTTTAAGACTCTTGTGGCAGAAGGTCACAGCGGAGAATTGTATGTTTTTTGTATTCCGGTGGAATATGAGCTTGACTTGAAAAAAGCGGCTAAGTCTTCTAAGGAAAAAAATATTGAAATGCTTCCATTGAGGGAACTTACTAAAAATACCGGCTATGTAAGGGGAGGCTGTTCCCCCATAGGAATGAAAAAACACTACAGAACATTTATAGATGAAACAGCTTTGCTTCAGGATAAAATTCTGGTAAGTGCAGGAGTAGTAGGAACACAAATAATAATCAGACCTACCGACTTAATAGTTGCAGCCGCGGCAGAATACGCGGACTTAATTTAATGGAGATAAAATGAACCTTAACATAATATTTGAAGATAAGCACATCCTGTGCCTTGTAAAACCCCAGGGCATACCCTCACAAAGTGATAAAACTAAGGATGAGGATTTAATGACGGAAGCATTAAAATATGTAAGCTGCAATGAGAAGGTTCCATACCTGGGATTAATTCAAAGGCTTGACCGGCCTGTGGGAGGAATAATTGTATATGCAAAAACGGAATTTGCAAACAAGGAGCTTTCCAGGCAGGTACAATTGCGTCAAACTGAAAAAGAATACCTAACAGTGGTATGCGGTAACCCTGAAAAGGAAAGTGCTGTATTAGAGGACTACCTTAAGAAATTGAAAACAATTAATATGTCAAAGATAACCTCCTCAGAGGATAAGCAGGCAAAGCCTGCAAAGCTAAAATACGAAGTAATTGAATCAACAGACACAGAGGAATACGGAATCCTTACCTTGCTTAAAATAAAACTATATACCGGCAGGCATCATCAAATAAGGGTTCAGCTTTCAAATGCAAACCTCCCAATTTGGGGAGACAACAAATATAATAAATTATTTGTCAGAAAAAAGGATTTTACACAAATAGCTCTCTGGTCCCATAAGTTCGGATTCAGACATCCAAAAACAAAGGAATACATGGAATTCACATCAGAACCCGACAGCTATCCCTTCAAGCTATTTAAAAGCTTTAAGTAAAGATACATTAATTTTGAAAGGCAGAAATATGATTTTAACACTTGAAAATATCTCTAAGAGTTTTGGCGAGAAAAAATTATTGGAAAACGTGAATTTATATATAAATGATAATGAAAAGACAGGACTTGTTGGAGTTAATGGAACAGGTAAATCCACATTGCTTAAAATTGCGGCTAAAACAGAAGAATGTGATAGCGGTAAAGTTGTTTATTGCAATGGAGTAAGGATTTGTTACCTGCCTCAGACTCCTGAATTTAAAGACAATACTACGGTAATGCAACAAGTTTTTATAAGTGCCACAACTAATACTAAAACACTTATGGAGTATGAGGCAAAGGCGATTTTAAATAAGCTTGGCATAACCGAGTTTGATAAAGATGTGAACCTTCTTTCTGTGGGACAGAAAAAAAGAGTGGCAATAGCAGGTGTTCTAATAAATCCCTGTGAACTTTTAATCCTTGACGAGCCCACCAATCACTTGGATAATGACATGATTCTATGGCTTGAAAACTATCTTATAAGGTATAAGGGTGCGATATTGATGGTAACCCATGACAGATATTTTCTGGACAGGGTTACAAATAGAATTATTGAATTAGATAAAGGAAATTTATATTCTTATGAAGGAAATTATTCCAGATTTCTTGAGTTAAAAACCCTCCGTGAAGAGAATGAACTTAGCAGCGAAAGAAAGAGACAGACTTTATACAAAAAAGAGCTTGCGTGGATTCAAAGAGGAGCCAGAGCACGAAGCACAAAAGCAAAAGGAAGAATACAGGAATTTGAAAAGCTTAAAGAGCAATTAGGAACAGAGATGGAAGAGCAGTTAGAATTGGGCTCTGTTTCATCAAGGCTTGGAAAAAAGACAATAGAAATAAAAAACATATCAAAAAGGTTTGGAGACAAGGTAATTGTTGAATCATTTGAATATACAGTTACGAGAGATGCCAGAATAGGAATAGTAGGAAATAACGGCGCCGGAAAATCAACTCTTCTGAATATAATAGCTGGAAGGATTCAGCCTGACAGTGGCAGTGTCAGCATTGGAAGTACGGTAAAACTGGGTTATTTCTCTCAGGAACCCTTTGAGGTTGAGGCTTCATTAAGGGTAATTGATTATATAAAGGGAATCGCAGAAATAGTGGTGACCGTGGACGGAAAAATAACAGCATCTCAAATGCTTGAAAAGTTTCTGTTTTCTCCCGATGTTCAATACAATACAATTGCTAAATTATCGGGAGGCGAAAGAAGAAGGTTATTTTTGCTGAGTATATTAATGAAGGCACCCAATATATTGCTGCTGGATGAACCAACCAATGATTTGGATATTGAAACACTGACAATATTAGAGGATTATTTGGAGAATTTCTCAGGAGCCGTTATAGTTGTATCTCACGACAGGTATTTTCTGGATAAGGTTGTTGATACAATTTTAGAATTGCCCGGAGATGGAACCGGCTTGATAAAAGAATATAACGGAGGCTATTCCGATTATGTTACAGTGAGGAAATCTGTACAGCCGAAAAACACCGGGGATAGCCTAAAGACTCCAAAGGAGCAGGAAAGGACAACAGAAGAAAAACCTAAAAAGCTTAAATTCACCTATAAAGAGCAGCGAGAATATGAAAGTATTGACAATGATATTGCAGATTTAGAAATGAAGATAGCAGATCTGGAAAAACAGTTTGAAAAATATGCAACAGATTATGTGAAGCTTCAGCAACTAATGGAAGAAAAGCATAAAGAGGAACAGGAGTTAGAAGAAAAGATGAGCAGATGGTTTTACCTGAATGATTTGGCTGAGCAGATTGAAAATCAGAAGTGAATCACAATTATTGTAAATGTAATTGTTATATTTGTTAAAATAAATTAAGACGCTTCGGTGTTATTATTATCCGCAGCGTCTTTTAATACAGCAGTAGCAAAGCTATAGCATTGTATTACAGATGTTTTTTCTGAATACTTGCGGCATCTTCGGAATTGTTGCCAGATTGTACCGGTAATTCAGGCACTGCAGGAGTTAGTTCGTTGTAATCCTTGAAACACATATACCATTGCAAGCATTGAAGACCAAGGCCTTCAGGATCATTTTCCCTTTCAAGAAGCCCTTCGTATGTATATGGAACAGGAACTATTACAGGCTGCCCGGGCATCCAGTTTGCCGGAGTTGATACATTATATTTATCTGTTGTTTGCAGTGCATCAATTAACCTCAGCAATTCGTATATATTTCTTCCGTTTGATGCGGGATAGGTCAGAATTGAGCGTATTCTGCGAGTAGGATCAATTATGAAGACATCCCTTACGCTTTGTTCATATATTCTGTCAGGATTAACCATTCCGTACAGGCTTGAAATTACCGCATCCCTGTCAGAAATAAGAGGGAATGGGATCGTCAATCCTGTAAATTCATAAATATTGTACACCCATTCCAGATGGGAAGGGTTGCTGTCTATGCTCAAGCCCAAAAGCTGTACATTTCTTTCCTCAAATTCGGAAGCAAGCTGTGTAAATGCTATAAATTCAGACGTGCAGACAGGAGTGAAGTCCCCGGGGTGAGAAAACAGCAGCACCCATTTTCCTGCATACTGTGATAAAGTTATGGTTCCCTGTGTGGTAATTGCCGTGAAATCAGGTGCAATTCTTCCGATTGTAAGGCATTCTCTGTTATTTGATATCATATAAGCCCTCCTTATAGATATTGATTATAATATTACATAGTATGATTATATTCATTGCAGTGTGAAAAACATTTATTTATATATAGGGTATAAGGTTATAAAGAAGGTATTTATTATGGATCGGGAAGGTATAAATATATTTATTTTCTTGCGTTTTAATGGTATAATAAATGTTATGCTGAAAGATCTCATGTGAACACCAAAAAACGGAATCATGAACTTTAATTTGGAGGATCTAATGAAAATAAAGTTAAAAAGGAAGCAGGCAATATTGCTGATACTATTAATTGCTGTTTTTATTGCTGCATCCTCGGTTTTTTTTTCAGGACAAAATTCTTATGAAAACAAGACTTCAAGTGTTAAGCTGGGTACAATACAGAATACATTAGAAGAAACAGGAACCGTTTACTCTAAGAGAATCAATACATTTTATTCTGATGCAAGCAGAAGAGTTGAAGTTATTAATGTTTCTACAGGTGACAAGGTCAAAAAAGGCACCATAATACTTACATATGAAAATGATTATGATTTGGAAATTGAAAGAGCAAATAAGCAAATAGAGGCTATAACAGCCACATATAATGAAGCCGTAAAAGGTGTGGACTTTAAGGAGATTTCTGACATGAAGCTTAATATCAGCAATATTGAGACTGCTTTAAGCGCAGCAAGAAATCATTTTGAGAAGATAAAGTCTTCAAAAACCGCTAATGAGCCTGAATACAAGGAAGCAGAGAATAATGTGAATTCTCTTGAGAACCAGCTTCAGGAGGCTAAAAGCAACTATGACCTAACTATGCAAGGAGCTTCTTCAAATGAAAAGAAACAATATGAGGAACAGGTTGAAGAAATAATTAGCCAAATAAAGATGCTTGAACAAAATATAGAACAGGCATCCATTAAGGCAGAATTTGACGGTATTATTACTCAGCTTAATGTTAAACAGGGAGATATGACTCAAACAGGAGTTCCCGTTGTGGAAATTCAGGATGAAACCAGTCTCGGAGTGTATGTGGAGGTATCAGAGGAAGATGCGGCAAGGGCTGCCATAGGTATGCCATTTATAATAAGTAACGGAAAGGAAAGCAGGAAGCTTAAAATAGACAGGATTAATCAAAAGCATGTAGTTTCTGAGTCAGGTTCGGATATTCCACAGAACCTTGTTAGAATTGAAGCTGATTTAGATGACGCATCGTCATTTAAAACAGGTTCAAAACCTGTCGTAATTATTGTTCTTGAAGAGAAAAAAGATGTTCTGCTTATTGACAGGCATGCCTTGAATGAGAAGAACAAAAAACAATATGTTACTGTAATAGACCGGGGCAGGAAAGTTGAAAAAGAAATAACTACGGGGCTTAAAAATAACGAATATGCAGAAGTGACATCTGGGTTGAATGAAAATGAATTTGTTCTTATAGAATAATTAATGCAGGATAAAAAAAGGAGAAAATATGAAGTATGATTTAATAATAGTAGGAGCAGGACCATCCGGAATATTTACTGCTTTTGAACTTAACAGAAAACAGCCGGAAAAGAGAATATTGTTAATAGAACAGGGAAAACCCATAGAAAAAAGAAATTGTCCTAAGGACAAAACAAAAAAATGTGTTAACTGCCAGCCTTATTGCAGCATTACAACAGGATTTTCAGGAGCCGGTGCGTTTTCAGACGGAAAGCTGTCCCTTAGTCCTGAGGTTGGAGGAGACCTTCCTGAGCTTATAGGATATGATTATGTTCAGGAATTAATTGAGTATACGGATAAAATATATCTTCAATTTGGTGCTGACACAAAGGTTGAAGGAGTTGAAAGCAAAGAAGAAATAAAAGAGATAAGAAGGAAAGCCATAGAAGCGGGCCTTAAGCTCGTGGACTGTCCTATCAGACATCTGGGAACTGAAAAGGCTCAGGAAATATATCAAAAAATTCAGAACCATCTTATAGACAATGGTGTGGATGTTAAATTTGGCACACAGACAACGGATATTATTGTTGAAAATGGTGTCATTAAAGGAGTGGAGGTAACCGACTCTTTGAAAAAAGTAACTGATGAGAAATTTTATGCCGACAATGTTGTTATATCTGCAGGCAGAAAGGGAGCGGACTGGCTGGAATCTCTCTGTGTTCAGCACGGAATAAGTCATCGAGCAGGAACAGTAGACATTGGAGTCAGGGTAGAGGTAAGAAATGAAATCATGGAAAGAGTAAACAATATCCTCTACGAATCGAAACTCATAGGATATCCGGCACCATTTAAGGATAAGGTGAGAACATTTTGCCAAAACCCCGGAGGCTTTGTAAGTCAGGAGAACTACGATGATAATCTTGCCGTTGTAAACGGTCATTCATATAAGGACAGAAAATCCAACAATACTAACTTGGCGATTTTAAGCTCTCATAATTTCAGTCATCCTTTTAACCAGCCTATAAAATATGGCGCAAAAGTTTCGGAGCTGCTAAACATGCTTGGAGGAGGAAGAATTCTGGTTCAGAGATATGGGGATATATTAGATGGAAAAAGAACCTGGCAGAATGAATTGTCCAGGTCAAATGTAGTTCCAACGCTGCCGGACGCAGTGGCAGGAGACATTACATCTGCTATGCCTTATAGGACTATGACAAATATAATAAATTTTATTGAAGCATTAAATACTGTGGTTCCCGGCTTTGCTGCAGCGGAAACACTGCTGTATGGACCGGAAGTGAAATTTTACAGCAACAAGGTGGAAATAAGCCGTGAATTTGAGACCAACATAAAAAATTTATACTGTCTGGGAGATGCAAGCGGCTGGACAAGGGGATTAATGATGGCTTCCCTCATGGGAGTAAAGATGGGACAAATATTAAGTAATAAATAATTAAAAACCTAATATATTATATTATTAAATGTTGCTGAAGTAATTTTTCAACATCAGATTATTTGTTAGGGGGAAAATAATTTGGAATGGTATAACAAAGGTAAAAAAGAAGTATTGGATGAACTAAGAACAGATTTAAGTCATGGACTAAGTAACAATGAAGCGGCAAGAAGACTGGAGGAATACGGCAGAAACGAACTGGAAGAACAAGCAAAAAAAAGCTTTATTTCAAAGCTCATAGCTCAGTTTGCAGACTTTTTAATCATTATTTTGCTGATTGCAGCAGGAATATCCGCTTTTGTAGGAGAGAGAGAAGATGCATTTGTAATTCTGGCAATAGTAGTCATAAATGCAATCCTTGGAATATATCAGGAGGGCAAGGCGGAAAAATCTGTTGAAGCATTGCAAAGGCTTAGTGCTCCAACAGCAAAGGTAATCAGGGATGGCAAATCAGATAACACTGCCTGCTGCAGAAATTGTGCCTGGTGATGTTGTTGTTTTGGAAGCAGGAGATATAATACCTGCGGATATCAGACTTTTGGAAAGCTCTAACATGAAGGTTGAGGAAGCATCCCTGACAGGAGAATCAGTTCCGGTGGAAAAGGATGCAAAGGCTAAAATAGCTGGTCCTGTCGGAATAGGGGACAGGCATAATATGGTTTTTTTTAGTACAGTTGTAACTTACGGCAGAGGTACAGGGGTAGTTGTAGGAACTGGACATAACACTGAAATAGGAAATATAGCAACTAAGATTCAGTCCTATGATGAGGAAGAAACACCCTTGCAGATTAAATTGAATCAGTTGGGCAAGGTATTGGGAACCATTACTATTTTAATATGCATTGTTGTATTTCTGGTTGGACTTGTTCAGGGCAGGCAAGTTCTTGCAATGCTGTTAACATCCATAAGTCTTGCGGTAGCCGCAATACCCGAAGGGTTGCCCGCTATTGTGACAATAGTTCTGTCAATAGGTATGAACAGAATGGCCGGGAAAAATGCTATTGTCAAAAAGCTTCTGGCAGTTGAAACTTTGGGAGCAACATCAGTGATATGCTCTGATAAAACAGGAACCCTGACCCAAAATGAGATGACTGTTGTAAAGGCCTTTGTGGATGACAGAATACTTACAGTTGAGGGCGGAGGATATGATCCGTCGGGAGATGTAAAGCTTGACGGAAGAAGAATAAACATCAATTCATTGCCCGATTTACGAAATCTAATTTCCATAGGAGCTTTGGCAAATGACGCAAGACTTGACAAATCAACAGGAAGCTATAAAGTTGCAGGAGACCCCACTGAAGGAGCAATCATTACATTTGCAGGGAAATTAGGACAAACTGCTGAGCAACTTAATATGATTTATCCGAGGGTGCAGGAGCTTCCATTTGACTCCTCCAGGAAAATGATGACAACCTTTCATTCGAACTATATTAGCGGTAAAATAGTCTCCTTTACTAAGGGGGCACCGGATATAATTATAAACAGGTGTACAAAGATAGCATTAAACGGTAAGACGGTGGATTTTACCCAGGAATTAAAAGAGAAGGTTCTTTCTGTTAATACAAAATTTGCACGTTCTGCCCTGAGGGTGCTGTCCATGGCATACAGAACCTGGAACAATGTGCCGGAGCATCCGAATTCAGATTCAGTTGAAAATGAAATGATATTTGTTGGACTTGTTGGAATGATCGATCCTGCAAGACCTGAGGTCAAGGACTCCATTAAGCTTTGCAGGGAGGCGGGAATAGAAACAGTGATGATAACCGGAGACTACAAGGAAACCGCATATGCAATTGCCAGGGATCTGGGCATGGTTGAATCAGAATCTCAGGCAATGATGGGTGAAGAGCTTGATGATTGCTCGGATGAACAATTGAGAGAAATTGTTAAGGAAACAAAGGTTTATGCAAGGGTTTCGCCTGAGCATAAGGTTAAAATTGTGACTGCTTTAAGAGAAAATGGGCAAATTACTGCAATGACCGGAGATGGTGTAAATGATGCTCTGGCATTGAAGAAAGCAGACATAGGAGTTGCAATGGGTATTACGGGAACTGATGTGGCTAAGAACACTGCGGAGGTAATACTGACAGATGACAATTTTGCCACCATTGTCAGTGCTGTTGAAGAAGGAAGAATAATTTTCAGCAATATAAAGAAATTTGTATTCTTCCTGTTAAGCTGCAACATAGGAGAAATTCTGCTGGTTTTTATAAGCATACTAATAGGCTGGGAGGTTCCCATGGTTCCGATTCAGCTTTTGTGGCTTAACCTGGTTACAGACAGCTTTCCTGCATTGGCACTGGGGGTTGAAAATGCAGAGCCGGGAATCATGAACCAGCCTCCAAGAGATACAAAGGAGCCCATACTTGATAAAGGCATGATGGGAGGAATTGTGTTCCAGGCGGTTGCAATAGCACTGGCATCCATACTGTCCTACTACTGGGGCTTAAGGATGTATGGTGTGGGCAAAGGACTGATTCACGCCAGAACCGTGGTATTTACAACCCTGATAACTGCCGAATTGCTGAGGGCATTTTCTTCCAGGTCACAAACGTATACACTGTTTAAAATCGGTTTTTTCTCAAACATGAGAATGATTCAGGCGGTACTTGTATCCTTTGTTCTTACAGTTGCTGTTTTATATGTACCTGTATTTAACGAAATCTTTGATGTTATACCGTTAACAATGCGTGACTGGCAGATTGTGCTGACATTTTCATTCATTCCTATGTTAATTGGTGAATTGTATAAGGATTTATTTAAGAATAAATAAAATGTATGAGGATTCTTTTTGATTAGTCAAAAAGAATCCTCTTTAATAGTTCTGTGAATTCCTGTATTTTATCCAGATCTATTCCACTGTAATTTAAAGAAAAAGTAACTTTATTGTTCCTGCTGCTGATAATATTTAAATGAACATGTGAATGTTCAGCAGCATTCTTTATTTTCTCTTCAGGCTTTAGAGTACTTGCTTCACAAACAACATGAAGACCTGAATCTGAATTTATAATTTCCAACTTGTCACCAAGTATACTTTTCAAGTAACCTGTAAGAAGAAGGTTTTTTTTTCTGTAGATTCTTTTTACTTTTCTGAGATGCTTAACCATATGACCTTCTTTCATAAAACTTGCCAGAACCAACTGATCGATTTTTGAAGTTGACTGAGTGTGCCTTGATTTAATGGAGTTGTATTTTTTAAGCAGCTTTTCCGGAATTACCATGAAACTGATTCTTAAGGAAGGCAGAAGCATTTTGGAAAACGAACCTAAGTATACAACACAGTCATTTTTATCAAGTCCCTGCAGGCACGGTATGGGCATGCCTCCGTAACGTATCATTGAATCGTAATCATCTTCAATTATCAGACCATTGTTTTTGTATGCCCATTCAAGAAGTTCCATACGTTTGTTAACCGACATTATCGTCCCAAGGGGATATTGATGTGAAGGACTGATATAAATGAGCCGCGCATCACTTTTTCTAAGCTCATCAACAGAAAATCCGTTATCTGTAATTGAGATGTGCTTTATATTGAACATATAATCCTCAAATATGAATTCTGCTTTGTTAAAGCCCGGCTTCTCAACAGCTACTGTCATATAATCCTCTTTAACAATTCCTATTAAAATTCCCAGGAGATATTGAACTCCGGCCCCTATTATTACTTGTCCGGGGCTTGTGTGACCTCCCCTCATGGTGTTGACGAAATTGGCTATTTCATCACGCAATTCTTTTTCTCCCTGAATAGAACAACTGACATAAATGTTGGTTTCTCCCTGGGAAATAACCTTGTTGTACAATCTTTTCCAGGTAACTATGTCAAAGCTTCCTTTGTCTACACCATCATTTATATATTCAGTTTCGCTGGTATCCTTAACTATATCTCTGTATGGTTGTGTAATTATTTCAAAATTATATTCGCTTAAATCGCATACGAAGTATCCCCTTTTAGGGTAATTTTCTATATATCCTTCAGCTACAAGCTGGCTGTACGCATTTTCAATGGTTGTCTTGCTCAAATTCAGCGAGGATGAAGCTTCCCTGATTGATGGAAGTTTCGAATCAGGTCTTAGTAAACCGGATGTTATTTCAGTTTTTATGTATTCATATAGCTGTATATAAAGTGCTTTGCTGCTGTCTTTATCAAAAACCGGTGAAATTATCATGACCTCTCCTTATCTTACATGCATAAAATTATTTATTTTGTAACAACTGATAATTACACTTAGTTTACCACATATATTGAAAAGTGATGACAATTATTTATTCATATGCTAAAAAAATATGGTATAATGTTGCTGTTATACTGTTTAATCTTTGCAATTCAGACGTTAGGCAATTTTTTATCATAATAAAAAAGGAGTTTCTATGTATAAACTAAATAAGATACAAGATTTTGAATATATTACTTTTTCCACCTTTGAACAATATGATGATTTGCTTCACTGCTTCACCACAAGAAAGGGAGGAGTAAGCAAAGGAGCATATGAATCCATGAATATAGGATTCAGTACCGGCGACAGCAGAGAAAATGTAAAAAGAAACATTGAAATTATTGGGGAAAGGCTTAACATCAATGTTAACGATATAGTAAGAACAAGCCAAACCCATACCTGTAATATAAAGTATGTGGACGAAGAATACAAGGGAAGGATTTTTGAAGGTTCAACCTTTAAAAATGTTGATGGCATATATACAGATAAAAGAGAGCTGGCTCTGATGACCTTCCATGCCGATTGTACGCCGGTATTTTTTTATGATCCTGTAAAAAGATTGATTGGTTTAGTTCACGCAGGCTGGAGAGGAACTTTGTTAAATATTGCAGGGAAAATGGCAAGAACCTTTAAAAGTGATTTTAATTCATATGCTAAGGATATAAAGGTTGCCATAGGACCGTCCTTAGGTCCATGCTGTTTTGAAGTAGATGAGGACGTTGCAGATCTATTTCTTTTAGAAAACAAAGAATTTGAAAAATATATGGAAATAAGAAAACCTAAGTACTATTTTAATCTATGGGAAATAAACAAGTACCTGCTTATGAAAGAAGGGATAAGTGAAGGAAACATTGAAATATCCGGAACATGTACAAAATGCAACAATGATTTGCTTTTTTCACACAGAGGACAGGGAGGAAAAAGAGGCTTAATGGCAGGAATTCTGATGATGAAATAAAAATATGTATGTACAGGAAAGTTGCATACCATATGGTATGAAGGGACGGATCTTGTAACAGTTAAATCTGTATAATATGTATTTTTTATATTTATTATTTTAGAGGTATATCTAAGGTACATGCCAAATATAATTAATATATAAAGACGTGAGGAGGGTTTAAATTGGCTTGTAACAAGATTATGTCTCTGATATTAATTATTTGCCTGGTATTAAGTATAACAGGATGCAGCACTTTAGATATGATGGTTGGTCTGAAGGAAGATAATAACCCTGATATAGCAGATTTAGGAGGTCTGTCAGAGTTTGAAATTGTTGAGGACGAAGTTGGAAAAGAATTAAACGAAGAACCGGTGATAGAAACTGTTACAGTAAATACAGAAGAAGGAAAAAAGACTGATATATTAGCTTACTATGAAGATGAAAACGGCTTTATAGTTCCTGTTAACACTCAGATTCCATGGGAGGAAGGAATTGCGAAGGCAACACTTCGCAGCATGGTTGTAGGAAGTGAAACTGAAAAAAGAATTACACAGTCAAATCTTCACGGAGTTTTACCTGAAGGAACTGAAATAAGGGGTATGTCAATAAAAGATGGTCTCTGTAGGGTGGATTTCAGCAAAAATATATTAAATACAACTTCCATTGAACAAGAAAAAAATATGATTTCTGCAATAACATATACATTGACTGAATTCCCCACAATCGATAAGGTTGAACTACAGGTTGAAGGTCAGATTCTGGCAGCTTTGCCTAAAGGGTATGCCATAAATACAGCCTTTGAAAGAGAAAACATCAACTTGTACGGCTCAGCAGACGGAGTTAACTATACGGTTTTCTACAAAGCCCCCGATACAGAGGTTGCCGGACACTACGTCCCCATAACATTGTCGGCGAACAAAGTGAACAATCCGGCAGTTACAGTTGTGGAGTCACTTTTCAACGGACCCCCTGCGGATACGGAGCTTAGCAATAATATTCCCGTAGGAGTGAATTTAAGAGGAATTGATGTTAAAGGAGATAAAGCTGTTGTAAATTTGGGAGTTGAGGCCGTAAATCTTTCCGAAGAAGAATTTACAGATATGAACGCAATAGTTGTTCTTTGCTTAGATCAATTCGATGTTGCTGATGTGGAATATAACATTGAAGGCCTGTCGTTTCAGGAAGCAGGGCTGAATTTTGAAGATGACAGCGTTGTGCCTGCCTTTAACCAATATTAAATATACCATTTTGAATCCCGAGGGATTTCTGTAACGAAATTCTTCGGGATTTAATTCAGAATGACAGCCTTGGCTTATCTGAAGCTTTATTTCTTGTAATTTTCTTTTGCTTTTACAGCAAATTCGGATGTTTGTATTTTATCGTATGGTGCTCCTTCTTCTATTTCGCCTGCAGTCTTCATAATATCTATCAATTTGTTGTAGCCATCTTCTCCCAGCACCAAATCCGGATTCCAGGCATTTATGTTTTTATAGGATTGAACGATTTTTGCAAGAAAATCAACCTCCGAATCAGCGAATTGCGGATGAATTACTTCTGCAACCTCCTGAGCAGAGTGCTCATCAACCCACACCATGCCTTCATAAAGAGCATTTGCAAATCCCTGAATTGTATCAGGATTCTTTTCAATGTAGCTCCCTAATGAACTGTAGCAGGTATATGGAATATAACCTGCCAAAGCGCCGACAGATTCAAGAACATATCCGTTTCCCTGAAGTTCAAAAGTTGAAGCTAAAGGCTCAAAGAGCGTGGTGTAATCTGCTTCCCCGGACTGAAATGCACCTGCCATCATATCAAACTGAATATCTGTTCTTACATTTACATCAACCCCCGGTGTTAAACCGCTTTGTTTTAATACGTACTCCAGTGCCATTAATGGCATACCGCCTTTACGCCCTCCAAGTATAGTGTGACCCTTTAACTTTTCTACTGTGAAGGTATCATCCTTTTCCCGACCCACAATGAAGGAACCGTCTCTCTGGGTGAGCTGTGCAAAATTTACGGCATGGTCTTCTCTTCCCTGAAGGTATACATATACGCTTGCTTCAGGTCCCATAAAAGCTACATCTGCTTCACCGCTTACCAAGGCAGCCATACATTTATCCGCTCCGCCGCCGTTAGTAAGCTCAACGCTTAGCCCATGTTCTTCAAAAAATCCTTTTTCAAGAGCTACATATTGAGGTGCATAGAATATGGAGTGTGTTACTTCTATCAATCGTATATTTTTCATTTTTGTCTCCTGCTGTTGGCATCCTGCCAGCAACAATGATGTTACAAGCAGCATAGCCATAAGTAAAGAAATAATTTTTTTCATAAAATCCCTCCTAATGAGTATCAGTTACTATAATATTCAAATCAAAATAAAAGTTGCCCGTAATTATGAATATGAAAAAAGATAAAAATTAGTGGAAAATTGAAAAAAAATATGGTATATTTATGTTGTTTGTAAAAATCAGACGAAGTTCATGTAAAAAATACATATCATGTTGAAATTACATGAAGAAATAGGAGAAAAAATTATATGGTTGTTACATTTTCAGATTTTATTATGCAGGTTACCACTAACCCAATGCTGCTGATTACCACATTGCTGACATTGGCGGTAATTATGGTAAATGGCTGGACGGATGCACCAAATGCAATTGCAACATGTGTTTCAACTCGTTCCATATCTGCAAGATCGGCTATATTAATGGCTGCGTTTTTTAACTTTCTGGGCGTATTTGTGATGACGATGATAAATGCCAATGTAGCGCAGACGATATACAATATGGTTGATTTTGGGGGGAACTCAAAAGATGCCTTGGTTGCACTATGTGCAGCATTGGTTGCAATTGTAACCTGGTCAACGGTGGCCTGGTGGTTTGGCATACCAACCAGTGAAAGTCATGCATTAATTGCCGGACTTTCAGGAGCTGCAATAGCATTACACAATGGATTGTCAGGCATTAATTTTAGTGAATGGATAAAGGTCTTATATGGATTAGCTCTTTCGACAGCCTTGGGTTTTGTAATGGGCTGGATTGTGGTAAAGTTGACAGAATTTATTTTCAGGGGATTTAGCAGGCGAACCACAAATATAATCTTTCAAGATGCTCAGGTTGCCAGCGGAGCTGCAATGGCTTTTATGCACGGAGCTCAAGACGGACAAAAATTTATGGGAGTTTTTATGCTTGGAATATACCTTGCTAATGGACAGGCAGATGCAACCAGTTTTCAGATTCCTGTCTGGATGATGATTCTGTGTTCATTGGTAATGGGATTGGGAACATCCATAGGGGGATATAAAATAATTAAATCAGTGGGCATGGATATGTGCAAATTAGAGAAATATCAGGGTTTTTCCGCTGACATGGCAGCGGCATCCTGCCTTTTGATTTCGTCGATTTCAGGAATTCCGGTAAGCACAACACACACAAAGACTACAGCCATCATGGGTGTTGGAGCTGCAAAGAGATTATCATCAGTTAACTGGGGACTGGTAAGTGAAATGGTTTGGACATGGGTTTTGACTTTTCCAGGCTGTGGAGTAATCGGATACCTTATGGCTAAGCTATTTATGTACTTATTTTAAAAATATTAGAGGTGAATTATGGCTCGTAAGAATGAATATGATTATTTTGAAAGTTTTGTAAAACTTTCGGAATGCTGTTGTGAAGCAGCGAAATTGCTTGATGAGGTTCTTATAAATTTTAAAGCTGACGAATTACAGGAAAAGATGAAAAAGATGCATGACATAGAGCATGATGCAGACAACCAGGGACATGAAATAACAAGAAGGCTTGCAAAGGAATTTATAACACCTATTGAAAGAGAAGACATTGTTGTACTTGCACATGGAATTGACGATATTACAGATGCAATTGAAGATGTGCTCCTTCATATGTATATGTATAATGTCAAGGAAATACGAAATGACGCATTGAAATTTTCCAGATTAATACTACAAAGCTGTGAAGAGCTGAAGGTTGCATTTGAGGAATTTAAAAACTTCCGTAAGTCAAAGAATATACATGACAAAATAGTCCTTATAAATAAACTGGAGGAAGATGGGGACAATCTTTATACAGAGGCAGTAAGAAAACTTCATATTACATCGGCAAACCCCATAGACATTTTGACATGGACAATTGCTTTTGACAGACTGGAGAAATGCTGCGATGCCTGTGAACAAACGGCAAACACAATTGAAAGTGTAATTATGAAGAATTCTTAACAATCTGTGAAATAAAATTTGTTTTAAAAAACTATTGCATTGTTAATAAAAGTTTGTTAAAATAAAAGCAGGAGGTTACATTATGGATAAACATGAAAGAATATCCCCTGCGGTTATCAGAAGACTTCCAAAATACTACAGATATCTTGGAGAGTTAACCAATAGTGGAATACACAAAACATCATCTAGGAAACTAAGCGAAATGACAGGCTTTTCTGCATCGCAAATACGCCAGGATTTAAATAACTTCGGAGGCTTTGGTCAGCAAGGATTTGGATACGATGTAGAAAATTTAAGAAATGAAATTGCAAAAATATTGGGGCTGGATAAAAAATATAGGCTGATTATTATTGGTGCCGGTAATATTGGGCAGGCAATGGCAAACTACACAGGTTACTATGAAGCTGATTATGAGGTTGTGGCGTTATTCGATAAAAATCCAAAACTTATTGGACTATCTATAAGAAATGCTTTGATTAATGACATTGATAATCTTGAAAGTTTTCTCAATGAAGAAAAAATAGATATTGCGGTAATATGCACACCCAAAAATGTTAGCCAGCAAATAGCTGAACGGGTAGTTCAATGTGGCATTAAAGCTATTTGGAACTTTGCTCCAAAGGATTTAAAAATGCCCGAAACAGTGTACGTAGAAAATGTACATTTGAATGAAAGTTTATTTTCATTAACTTACTATTATAATCAAATGAACAATGAATAAAATTGATAGTAATAAAAAACAGAGTATTTCGTACTCTGTTTTTTTATAGTTCTAATCCTATCTTATGTGAGTGACAAAGAACAAAAAATGAGATTCTCAAATATTACAAATAATTAACATGATATTTAGTCATAATTATCTTTATAAATTTATAATTAAAAAACGAGGAGAGTTAGTAGGGCTTGTCACCTCAAAGAGTTAAAATTACAAATAGTTAATATTAAATTTGTTGTAAATATAATACCGTTTGATATAATAAAGAAGGTAAATACATTAAATTCATGGAGGTTTTACATATGAATGCATATATTGAAAGAATTATTGATTCAGTTAAAAAAAGAGATGCAAATGAACCAGAATTCATTCAGACGGTTGAGGAAGTATTATACAGCTTAGAGCCTATGATTGAAAAGCATCCGGAATATGAAAAAGCCGGACTGCTGGAAAGAATGGTTGAACCTGAAAGAGTTATATCATTCAGAGTTTCATGGGTAGATGATAATGGTCAGGTTCATGCAAATAGAGGATATAGAGTTCAGTTTAACGGAGCTATAGGACCTTACAAGGGAGGATTAAGATTCCATCCTACAGTAAACTTGAGTATTATGAAATTCCTGGCATTCGAGCAGACTTTCAAAGATTCTTTGACAGGTCTTCCGATAGGCGGAGCAAAGGGCGGTTCTGACTTTGATCCAAGAGGAAAATCAGATGCTGAAATCATGAGATTCTGTCAGGCATTTATGACTGAATTGTATAGACATATAGGACCTGATGTTGATGTTCCGGCTGGAGATATTGGAGTTGGTGCAAGAGAAGTTGGCTATTTATACGGACAATACAGAAGAATTAGAGGAGCTTACGAAAATGGAGTATTAACCGGCAAGGGTATACCATACGGCGGAAGCTTGGCAAGAACAGAAGCTACAGGATATGGCGCTGTTTACTATACACAGGAAGTTTTGAACCACTTTGGAGAAAAAGTTGAAGGCAAGACATTTGTAGTGTCAGGCTTTGGCAATGTTGCCTGGGGAGCTGTTCAGAAGATTAATCAATTAGGCGGAAAAGTTGTAGCAATTTCAGGGCCGGACGGATATATTTATGATCCAAACGGAGTTAAAGGTGAAAAAGAAGACTTTATGCTGGAAATGAGATCATCAGGCAGAGACAAAGTTCAGGACTATGCTGATAAATTTGGAGTTGAATTCTTCCCGGGACAAAAACCATGGGGAGTAAAAGCTGATGTTTATATGCCATGTGCAACTCAAAATGAAATTAATATGGACGAAGCTAAGAAAATTGTAGCCGGTGGCTCCAAGTACTATATTGAAGTAGCAAATATGCCTACTACAAATGATGCGTTGAAATTCATACAAGATAGCGGAATGATAGTTGCTCCTTCAAAAGCAGTTAATGCTGGCGGAGTTGCTACCTCAGCACTGGAAATGAGCCAGAATTCAATGAGATATTCCTGGTCCTTTGAAGAAGTTGATGCTAAATTACACGGCATTATGAAGACAATTTACAAGATGAGCGTAGATGCATCCGAAGAAGCAGGATTAGGATACAATCTGGTTGCAGGAGCTAACCTTGCAGGATTTAAGAAGGTTGCAGATGCTATGATGGCTCAGGGAGTTATCTAATAATAATAAAATGCAGACAAGCAAATAAATATGTCAAATATTAAAATATTAAAAGAGCAAGGATTACCTTGCTCTTTTAATATTCAAAGATAAATTACTTAAATAAATGAATTCTTCCCGTATCATTTAAATACTTAACCAATATTGCCGCAATGGGAGCCACAATTAATCCAATGAAACCAAATAATCTAAGACCTGCATACATAACCGTAATTGTAATAATCGGATGCAGACCAATCTGCTGACCTACAATTTTTGGCTCTATTATATTTCTTATTACTGTAATAACTAAGTATAACGCCAATAAACCAACAGCAAGATTAAAATTCTTTAAAATCAACTCTATTATTGCCCACGGAATTAATATTCCGCCTGTTCCAAGTACAGGAAGTATATCGAGGACTGATATAATTGCAGCAATAGGCAGGGCACGATTTACCTTTAAAATTGATAATCCCACCAATAGTTCGGTAAATGTTGTAAGCATTATAATTGCATAGGATTTAATCATCTTCCATATTGTTCCCGCTAAAAATTTTCTTGCTTCAGAAAATGCAGAATTAAACTTTTCAGGAAGCTGTCTTTTTATAAAAGAAGTAAGGCTATCATACTCTACACTTATAAATACTGATAAAACTATTGTGAAAATTACAGATATCAGGTATAGAGGAAAATTGGAAATAAGTTTGGTAATGAATTCAACAAATGAAATTGATACATTTTTAATTGCATCCGAAATATATCCTATGGTGCTCGTTATAACCTGGGATATATTGTTTGCTGCGTCAGGAGAAATATTTTCTGTATTAGTTACGACCCATCCATTAAATTCTATCAACAATGGTTCTATTTTGTTAAAATATAAATTGGGCATTATATTAACCAAGTCAGTTATCTGTGAAATTAAAAATGAGATCAGTATCCATAGAATCAAAACTATAACTACATAAAATGCAGCTACTACAAATATAGTTACTCCTTTTCCGGTTGATTTTACAAATCGGTTTATAAATCTGGTTACAGGTCTTAAAGCAAGAGCTATAAAAAATCCGATAAGAAACGGCATAAACCAGTGAATTGCATAAACGAATACAAAATATAAGACAGCATAAACTGTTACAACGAAAGCTACATTGATTATAAATTTTTTCTTTTCATCTAAAGTCATACTTGACTCCTCCACAATTATTATTATAATTATAATATTTTCTGAGATTGGTTGCAATATTAAATATTTAATTTTATTTAACAATCCTATTAATTATTGAAAATGGGAACATGTCAGTAAAACTAAAATAAAATAATGTAATAAAGATTTTTATAGGAGGCTTATATGTACAGAAATCCGTATGAAGCATTTCAATTTCCGATGTACACTGATTTCGGATTCAAAGCTTTGCAGCAGCAGATAAATGCTCAGGAGGTTATAGATAGATTTCGGTCTGAGAATAATGAGACTTATATGAGATTAGAGCAGCTTGGCGCAAGCAGGGAGCTAATTGATTATTTTTTGTATTCCATGGTGGTTTTTTTAATAAATCAGGCAGATATCAGCCGTTCTCCAAGTGAAGTTTATAACCAGTTTAATAATGAATACCCATGGTTCGATTTGGGATTAAGGCAAATAAATATACCGAAAAATATGGTTGATAGATATGCTATAAGATTAATTGAAATTTTACTTGGAATAATTCAAGATATACAACAGGAATCATTTCCTGCAACCGGGTGGTCACAATGGGAGGATCTGGGTGGTATATTGACAACGTCACCGGCAGCAGCTTCCTGGGGACCTGAACGTATAGATGTATTTGCGGGAGGTACTAATACTGCAATGTGGCACAAATGGTGGAGCGGAAACGGCTGGAGTCAATGGGAAAACTTAGGCGGTGTAATAACATCAGCACCTGCAGCAGTATCTTGGGGGTTTAACCGCATAGATACATTTATTAGAGGAACAAATGATGCAATGTGGCATAAGTGGTGGGATGGAACAGCATGGAGTGAGTGGGAGGACCTCGGAGGATTATTGACATCAGCACCAGCGGCAGTATCCTGGGGATTCAACCGCATAGATACATTTGCAAGAGGAACAGACAGCACCCTATGGCATAAATGGTGGGATGGAGCTCATTGGAGCAATTGGGAAAGCCTCGGGGGAATTTTAACATCAGCACCTGCAGCAGTATCCTGGGGATCCGACAGAATAGATGTATTTGCCAGAGGAAATAATAATGAGTTAATTCATAAATGGTGGGGCGGAAGTTCCTGGAGTGAGTGGGAAAATCTTGGAGGGACATTGATTTCAGGACCCGCTGCATCCTCAGAACGTGAAAATTATCTGGATGTGTTTGCCAGGGGCATAAATAACAGTTTGCTTGTGAAGACATGGAATGGCTCATTCTGGGAAGACTGGCAGAACATCGGAGGAAATATTGATTCAAATCCTGCCGCAGTATCACGTGACACAAACAGGACAGACGTATTTGCTAAAGGTCAAAACAGGAATTTAATTCATATATGGAAGGAGTAAGGAAGAGATAATTGCATCGCAATTATCTCTTTTGCTAAAAATCCTATAACAAATGAACCATGAGGGATTCGAACCCCCGACGCCTAGATTCGAAGTCTAGCACTCTATCCACTGAGCTAATGGTCCGTGACTAATAAATTATAGTACATTCATATAAAAATATCAATAGTTAAAATTTATTTTTATTTTTGATAGCATAGACTTAAAATCTGAGCATAAAATTAACATAAGTTCGGAAAACATTAGAGATCTAAGTGTTAGGGTGATAAGGTGCAAGAATCTATAAAATCAGCATATCTTCACATAAATGATCAAAGGGAGTCGAGATTATGGATATGGAGCTTTATAAAGAATTTATTAAGCCGGAGATACTGATATTAATTCCGGTATTGTATTTAATCGGCATGATGATTAAAAGCACCACTTTGATAAAGGATAAATATATACCCTTGGTTTTAGGTATAGTTGGCATCGTACTGGTCACTGTATATATATTAGCTACAGAAGGAACCGAAAACATTTACATGGCTATATTTACAGCTGTAACACAGGGCATATTGTGTGCCGGGGCAAGCGTATATGTTAATCAGTTAGCTAAACAACTTGGGAAGAACGAGTAAACCATGAGTTATGATAAAAGGCGGAGCATATGCTCCGCCTTTTAACAACTTTAGCACCTTCTGCAGCAGCAATTATTGTTGTTATTGTTATTGTCATCTTCTAATGCGTCTTCCAATAATTCAATCAAACACTCATATACAAAATTGCACCTTCTGCCGGAACCCGGAGCTGTGCTGCCTCCGCCACACCTTCTCCTGCAGAATTCCTCTGCGGTAATACAGTTGCCTGTTCCTGCTACATTGTTCCATCCACAACTCATAAATAACACCTCTAATTATTATTTCGAGACAAGCTCAATAGCAATATATTCTTAAAACAAGAAATAGTGTCATTCCATGCGCATTTATATTAAAGTCACCGACATTATTTAAATCTGTAACACAACAGAGCTAAAATCTGTGGGAATGAAATGATATCAATTGCGGCAGTATTAATACAAGCTTGACTTGTTGACATATAATACAGCAAGAGTATTTTTATACTCTTTTTAAAGGGAGATGAAGAAAGTGGAAGTTAATAGTTTGAAAATAAGTGTATTGAGTATATTAGGAGTGGTTGGCAGTGCAGCCGCGAACTTATTAGGCGGATGGGATTCAGCATTGCAGACATTGATTTTATTTATGGCTGTGGACTATGTCACGGGTCTGATTGTTGCCGGGGTATTTAAAAAATCTGCTAAATCTGAAACAGGTGCCATAGAAAGCAAAGCAGGATGGAAAGGCCTGTTTAAAAAAGGTGTTACACTGCTAATTGTACTTGTGGCAACACAGCTGGATAAGGTTACCGGTACAGAAATTATCAGGGACGCAGTTATAATTGCATATATAGTAAATGAAGGAATAAGCATCATTGAAAATGCAGGACTGATGGGCGTACCAATACCGGATATAATTAGAAAGACCCTTGAAATGCTTAAAAACAAAGAAGATTCAGAAAATAAATAAGGTTATAATTGACCATTGTTCTTCTATAGTTTGCAAATAAGTGAAAAGACAATACAGCAAAAAGCACGTTTATGTGCTTTTTGTAAATTCGAGGTTATATTTGTTGCATAAATTAGAGATTAAGAATCAGATAATTTTATCTGAACATAAATAAACATTTTTATTTCCTGTAAACTGTGCTATAATAACAACGATATGCAAAATAAGGTTGTATTAATTTATATAGGATAAAATAATACAATGCAGCATATAAATAAATATAAGCACTTAATTTTTAGCTTAACTTTAATTGTCGGGAGTGAATTTATGGTATCCAGGAAAAAATATATTGTTACGATTATTGCGGTTGTTTTAGTAACTGCTATTTTGACCCTTTCATTAGGAAACATGTTAATGGTTGAGGCGGGTCAAAAAGTGGTTTTATCTAAAGAGACATACAACCAAATGAAGAATATGTATGAAAAGTATGCAAAACAAGAAAGTGTAATGGAGATTGCAAAGCGAGATTTCCTGTATGAGGCAGATGAAAAGAAGATGCTTGAAGGAGCATTGGAAGGCACTCTTAAGGCATTGGGAGATCCTTACACACAGTTCATGACAAAGGAAGAATTTGATGCACTTATGCAGGACACAGAAGGCTCCTATGAAGGTATCGGTGTTTACATAACAGCAAGTGACGATAATAAAATATTGATAGTGTCCCCCATAGAGGACACACCGGCCGAAAAAGCAGGCCTTAAGACAGGAGACAAGATAATCAGAATAAACGGAACCGAGTATACTGCCGAACAAATTGACCAGGCTGTAAAGATTATGAAGGGAGAACCGGGAACGGATGTGACACTGACGGTTCAAAGAGTGAAAGAAGATGGAACCAGTGATATTTCCGATGTGGTTGTAAATAGAGAAAAAATTAAAATTAACACGATAAAACCTGCCATGCTTGAGGACGAAATAGGCTATATAAGAATAACTACATTTGATATGCAGACAGAAGAGGATTTTAAAGCTGCTTATAAAGAATTGAAAAACCAGGGTATGAAAAGCCTGGTAATAGACCTGAGATATAATCCCGGAGGAATAATTGAGTCAACAGTTGGAATTTCTGATATGTTCATGGGTGAAGGGATTGTCACATATACCAAGACAAAAGCAGGAGAGGTTGACTACTTTAAATCTGATAAAAATGCTGAGGATATACCTATTGTACTTTTAGTTAATGAAGGAAGTGCAAGTGCCTCTGAAATAATGGCAGGAGCAATGAAAGATACACAGAGGGCAACCTTGGTAGGAACAAAGACCTTTGGCAAGGGAATTGTTCAAAGGGTGCAAAGGTTCGGCAATGAAGGCGAAGGAATTAAAATGACAGTTTCAGAATACTTTACCCCCAATGGGATAAACATTCACGGAATAGGAATCGAACCGGATATGGAAATTACATTATCAGAGGATGCCAAGGGATACGGAGCTGAATATTATGATACTGACAATCAACTCCAAAAGGCCGTGGAGATATTAAAAGAAAAAATGAATCAATAAAAAATAATAAAAGAGGTAGGATTTGATGAATCCTACCTCTTTTTTAGCCCTTAAATTAATAAATTAATAAATTAATACAGTTTTCTCAGTATCGTTCCATATTACTTTTTTGTCAATAGCTTCGCTTATAAATCTTAATGGAACCATTATACGCCCCTTAATTAACTTGGCAGGAACATCAAGTTTACTTTCTTTGCCATTAATAAATACGGTATTGCTGTTTGCAGGAACTATAATTTTTGTTCCCTCATATTCAATAACGGCCGAGCTGCTGCTTTCATCCCACCTTACCTTGCAATTCATAACTTCAAATACAGCTCTTAGGGGTACCATAGTCCTGCCGTTTTCTATAAATGGCCACTGATTAACCGTGCTAAAGTCAATATACTGATCATAAACCTTAACATTAACAGGCTTATCAGGTTTTTTACTGGTTATATAATCGAAAGCTCCTGCATTTAAGGCGGTTACAGATACGGTTTTCTGTAATCCCTGATATTCAAATTTAATATTGAAGTTTCCAGGCTTATTGAATATGAGAGTTCCATTATAAATGTTAATGCCTCCACTGTCGTATGGATAAATTAATATGCTGTCAGTAATATTAACCTTTTTATTTCCGTATAAAGCATATGCACTAAATGTTACAGTAGTTGCAGTATTGTAAACCTTATTTGACAAATCAATTGATAAGCTGTCCGGTGTTTCCTTATATTTAATGAACAGATTTAAAATGTGGTATTCATCAGTGCTGTCACTGTCAAGCTGACCGTAAGAAATCTCTGATACAAAATCATTTTTAAACAAATCTGACATGGCACTATTAATGTTTTCCTGAGAAATTTCTTTGTTAACCCTTACAGATATTTTTAAAGGTTGATGCATAATTTTATTTTCAAGAATTTTTATCAGCTCTTTTTCTGTCTTTGCCGTATTCTTGTCAGTATATACGTCCAATCCTGTTTCCATCAATAACCTATCAAATGATAACTCTTTTAGAAGTTCATAATAGTTTTTTGTGGCTTTAGGAGGATTTAGGGATTCATCTATTTTGTGATCCTTTAAAATTTCCTTGTCAGTAAGCATGTAATAGCTGTATGATACCATGTTCATATCAGGCACAGGGTCGTCCCAGGTGGTATCCAGGTGAAACCAGTAATCCCCAAGCTTAACCATATTCCATATGTGGAGTTCTCCTTTAGCTGTGCCTGAAATTAGCCTGACAGGAATATTAAGTTCATTAAGCATATTGTATGTCAAAAGAGCATAGCCATTGCATACTGAAGTCCCCTGAGTCAGCAGGTCATAATCTGAATAATATTGCATTGTACTATCATATTTGCCGTTAAGTACTATATAATCGTGAACAGCTTTAACCTTTTCGTGGTCATTCATATAAGGACTGATTATCTCCGACAATATGGATTTTATCTTTTTATCCGCTTCAATTCGTTTAGAGCTTGTTATTATGTAGTTAATATCAAAATCAATATTGCTTGTTTTTGAGTTGCTTGTTATTTCCCAACCCATAGATCTAACGTTTGAATTGATATAGGGATCTTTTTTTACTGATTTTTTTAGATTTTCTTCAATATTATCCAAAGAGCCTGAATATCTTACGCCAAAATGTTGGGTGTACCTGCCCATTTGCTCTATCAAAACATTTTCCAGTTCATTAAAATTATTGGCAGATAGCTCCAATCCAAAAACATTACATGCAGATGCAGTTATTATTACAATACTTAATACTAATGTTAAAACAGACTTCCTCATCTTATCACCTTCCTGTACTTCATTAATTAATTATATACTATATTTTGGAAAATATAAAGTGCAAAAACATAAAGTCACTATTGAAAGATAACTTTGTATAATATATTATCAATCTATGGCATAATAAAACTAAATCCATATATTAGACGTAATTAAAACAGAAAAAGTTCTTGAAAAGGAGAAAAATGTTGAAAAATATTTTAAATGAAATACTATTGAGCGATAAGCCCTCAGAAAGAATATACAAACTCATTGAAACAGGAGAAATCAGTGATATTATTCCGGAGCTGACGGCTCTTAAAGGATTTGACCAACAGACGCCATACCATAACAAGGATGTGTTAGACCATACTATGGCTGTGGTTGATGCAATTGAACCACGGCTTAATTTAAGAATGGCGGCTTTGCTCCATGATATTGGTAAACCGGAATGTTTCACTGTAGATGAAAAAGGAATAGGTCATTTTTATGGACACCACATAAAATCAGCACAACAAGCTGAAGAAATCCTCAGAAGACTTGGATACGACGAGGACTTTATTGCAGAAGTTACAATTTTAATAAGATATCACTACATGAAAGAAGTGGCTTCAAGTATTAAAGAAAAGGGAATAAAGAAATTTGTTGATTCAGTTGGTGAAGAGCGTCTAAATGATATGTTTGAACTTATGAGAGCAGATATAATGGGTAAGAAAAACCAGGATACTGAATCGGTTAAAAAGTTAAGAAGGTTGTGTAATGAATACTTGCATAAATAATAACTATGTAGAAAATGTTTATCATTTTCTACATAAGATTCATGTAAAGCTTCCATTGAAGAATTCTTACAACAGATTCATCAATCCTTTCAACAGATATTTCTTCTGCTTTTGCTGCACCTAACAATGTTTTAAAGCTACTTTCGAAATCTGTTACTACAAGCATATCATTTCCTGCCAGAACTGCCATAACTTCAGGTGAAAATTCTGACTGCAGCTCTGTAATTGCTCCCATTGATAAATCATCCGTCATTATTATACCGGTAAATTTCAATTGGTTTCTTAAAATATCAATTACACTTTTGGAAAGTGAAGCAGGCAGGCTGCTGTCTATGGCATCAATCACATTGTGAGAAACAAGTATGATTTCTGCTCCTGATTCAATACCGGCCTCAAATGGAATAAAGTCGTTGTTTAAAAACTGTTCATAGGGTCGCATGTCATATGATGAGCCAGTGTGGGTGTCAGCATTATTTCCGTATCCCGG
>DHUT01000053.1:57819-60017 GCA_002409285.1 Firmicutes bacterium UBA5227
GCATTTTTGCCGAAAGAACGCTGATATATAAAATCTGTTTCATTTATGGAAACATCCGCAACAGGTGCAAGATTTAAATTGATGCCAAGACTTAGTAATAGTTCGGATTTTTCTTTTGCATCCCTTGTTATTTCTTCAAGTCCTCCTATTTCATAAAGTTCCTGGGGCGACCTGAATCTTTCTTCGGCAAGCAAAGGGTTTGAGCTTACCCTTACCACAGTGCCTCCTTCTTCGTCAACGCCGATTATCATGGGGATACTGCTGCTATCCTGATAGTATGTAATATCATCGATAACCTGTTCCATGGTTTTATCCGCAAAATCCTTTCCGAACATTATAAATCCGCCTGGTTTCATGGAAAGGTATAAATTTAGGGTTTCTTTTTCAGGGCATCTCACAAGAAACATCTGTCCGATTTTTTCTTCCAATGTCATAGAGCTTAAAATTTCAGACGCTTCATCTTTATATTCATGAAATAAGCTTTTGTCTTCCGGTTCGTCGGGAACAGCAGGTTCGGCAGATTCAACCGGCTCCTCTGTTTCCGGTAAATTATCAAAGCCATCGGAATTCCGGGTAGGTTTCGTTACGGATGCACATCCTGTTAATAAAAGAATAAGCATGTATATTGTTAATTTCTTCATTTGGTTCTCCAATATAAATAATATTATTAATGTTATCATATGAAATTTTTTATTCAAGAGAAATAAATGGTAAATGAGAGAAATTGGGTTGGAAATACTGTAAAATGGGTTAAAAAAACGGACTCGTTCAAAACGGTCCGTTCGTTATTTTGTTTCGGCAATTAAGTAATTCTTAGTCAGTTATTGCTGAATCGTTTCCTCCGATTACTTCTGGGGCATCTAAAACTTCCTTCGGGATTTCAAAATCTTTGGCGTTGTTAATGTTCAATATTTCCATGCTCATGGTCATTTTCATTTGTTTTATCAGTTCCAATTCATCCGTAGGAACATCTTTAGTTATGGCACTCATGCCTTCAAAAGCGGCTTCAATGATGCTGCTTAAATCGTTCATTTCAAATTTTACTATTTGTCCCGTTGCTTCGTCAATATAAACGATATATGTTATATCTCCGAAATTACCATTTGCAAAAACTTTAAGCATTTCAGACGTCATGTCGTCCTTTGCAGCCTCTGCCGGTATATCTTTTAAATATTCTCCGTACAGGTCATTGTAAATTTCTCCGGACATGGTATATTGCATTCTCAAAAGTGTTCTGCCGGCAGTATCCTTATACTTACCAAAGTATTTAACATCCTTGATGTATTTATCGTTTAATTCCTGATCTGCTTTTATGGTTTCTTCGTTATATTTCAATAACTGAGCCAGCGTCTTGTCTTCCACAGTGGATTTTGTCCATGTTAATTCATCCTTACCTTCATTTATTCCTGTGTATGCGGTAAATGCCTTGTCATCAGCTATCATATACATATCCATAACCGGCTGAACAACTTCCTGTCCGCCAACATTCATTGCAATGCTTGAATTAACTTTAGCCTTGAATGCAGGATCCATGAATAGAGTCATATACATTTTCATGTCCATGTTTATAGTTTGAACGCTGCCTGCCTCATCCTTTATCGGCATGGACAAATTTATAGCTATATCAGCGTCGTAATTTTTCCAGTCATTTGATTTGTTGTTTGCCTGAGTGAATATTGCTTTAGCATCAACAGGTGTTGTTGTAATTACAACAGTTTTAAGATTCTGATCCCATTCAACCTCCGAGCCAAATGATTCCATGACAGCTTTTATTGGTAAAAATGTTCTGCCATTTACAATTTTAGCTGCTGTATCAATGGCTTTTTGTTCTCCGTTGACAATTATGTAATTTTGTCCAATTGGAACTTCAACCTTTATGCCGTTTTTTTCTGCTGTGGCAGTACGGCTGTCAATATTCCACTTTACGGTTGCTCCGTAGGTTGTTAGAGCTTTATTAAACGGTACCAGTGTTCTGGAGTTTTCATCAATGAATGGCAGACCGGAATCCTCGGTAAACTCAACCTTAACAGAGTCTATTGTTACAGTGATTTCATTTGCGGGCTGTGCAAATGCTGTTACTGAAGTGAATACCATCATAAATATCAAACTCATCGTAAAAATAACTTTTTTCATTCCAAATTCCTCCTAATTAATCATTGTTAAGTTAAATGATATATTATTGCCGATTAAAAATCAAT
>DHUT01000101.1:0-636 GCA_002409285.1 Firmicutes bacterium UBA5227
AAGTGGGTGCCAAGAAAACACTTTTCGATAATTTGGAATTAAGAAACTTCAAATCACTTAATAAATTATATTACATGCTTACTTGCTTTTCAAGCACCATTTTTTGGTATAAATTTCTCTTTATCTTTTCAAGTGGTTTACTTTTGCTATAAATTTTACTCTTTATAAGTACTACTATATATTGATATATCTAAAATTCTTATCTTATAACGCGTGTAAATCGTGTGTAATTTTTTCTTCAACTATTTCATTATAGTGTATTGCTGTTTATATATCAAGCATAAATTAATTGGAACTTACTTACAACACATTAGCTGTGACCTTTTTTATTTTTCAGCTTACTATTGTTGTTGTAATTCTTAATGTTCTGTACCTTACTAATCAAGACTACCGTCACCCTACATTATCATTATTCCTGTTTCTATTATTTCTCTTGCAAATGGGTTAGCAGAATTAAAATCACTGGTTTTAAACGGTCTAGGCTCTATTCTATTATCTATTTTTCTTCTTATTCTCATTAACATTAATGTATCTTCTATTGGATCTCCAGTAAATTCGTCTCCAACTACAGCTATATCTATATCGCTATTTTCTGTATAAGTACCCTTTGAGTATGAACCATATAAATATATATTT
>DHUT01000101.1:800-4060 GCA_002409285.1 Firmicutes bacterium UBA5227
TATGAACCATATAAATATATATTTTTTACATCTAGTTCCTCTTTCAATAAAGTTCCATAATTTCTTGCAATTTCTTCTATTCGTTCTCTAGTATTGAAAGAAGCCATACTCTCATCTCCTCTATTTGCAGTATCAATCCAATAATTAATGAAAATTTCTTTATCCATAGTTTCACCTACCTATCATATAATATGTTCATGAATATTATACTATACTGAAGCATAAAGCTGCAAGAATTATATTTTCGTTTAAATAATATAAATACATTAGGTTATATGTTATTCATATTAGCATGAACTTTATTCTTTGTCAATAACATAACATGATTTATGTTATAGGTTTACTTATATTCCTTAAATGGTTATTCAAATACAGAAATATCAAAATTATTAGGAATAAGTAAACAAGCTGTAGGTAAAATAAAAAAAAGAATCATATTAAAATTTATGGATGAATAAAAAAGAAAAAAATTCAAATTCTTATTGAACTGTCTAATGCGTAAAGTATGCGTACGGATGTTTTAAACAAAATAAAGGAGCCACTCCTGTGACTCCTTAACTTTAAATTTATATATATTATCTCTTGCTGAACTGTGAGGCTCTTCTTGCTTTTTTCAAGCCGTATTTCTTTCTTTCCTTCATTCTTGAATCTCTTGTAAGGAATCCGGCTTTTTTTAGAATCGGTCTTAATTCTTCATCTACCTGTAAAAGAGCTCTTGATATACCGTGTCTTATTGCTCCTGCCTGGCCGGTATATCCACCTCCTTTGACAGATACCAATACATCATATTGACCTAATGTATCGGTTATCAGCAATGGTTCTTTTACCAAAACTCTCAAAGTTTCGTATTTTATATATTCTTCTAAATCTCTTTTATTTATAACAATTTTTCCGGTTCCCGGAATTAGTCTTACTCTTGCTATTGCTTTTTTTCTTCTGCCTGTTCCTCTGTATTGTGCGTCCATCTTCGTCCTCCTCTCCTAAAACTCGTATACTGTTGGTTTCTGAGCCTGATGATTATGCTCCGGACCAGCGTATACCTTAAGTTTCTTTAACATTTGTCTTCCAAGACTATTTTTTGGAAGCATTCCCTTTACTGCCAGATATACCGGCTGTGTCGGTTTATCCTGAAGCAAGTTTCTGTAAGGAGTTTCCTTTAATCCGCCTGGATAAAGAGAGTGGTGTCTGTAGAATTTCTGATCCAATTTTTTACCTGTTAATACAATTTTATCAGCATTTACTACTATAACATAATCTCCCGTGTCAACGTGTGGTGTATATATTGCTTTATGTTTACCGCGCAAAAGTTTTGCCACTTCTGTCGCAAGTCTACCTAAAGTCTTTCCTTCGGCATCTATAACATACCATGCCCTGTCTACTTCATTAGGTTTAGCCAAGAAGCTTTTCATGATGTTTCCTCCTGTTTCTACTATTAAATTATACTTAATTATAATATATTGAAAAAACCTAACTCCGGGGCATTGGAATGGCGGTTTTTCTCTCAATCTAATCATACCTAAAATATTCTATATTAAGTTATCACTTATGTCAAGTGATTTTTGCAAATTTCCATAGCTTACATTAACCAAAAACAGTCCCTGAGGCTCTGCGGTATGACCAAGTAATGTTCTGTCCGCATGATTTATTGCCTTTTCAATGCACTGCACAGTCTTGATTCCTTTTCCTATGTCAATTAATGTTCCTGATATTATTCTAACCATATTGTACAAAAATCCATTGCCGTTAATATATAGTTTTATAATTTTTCCTTCTTTTATGAGTCTGGCATCGTATATGGTTCTCACCGTCGTTTTTACTTCAGAGCCCGCCGCCATGAAGCTCCTGAAATCATGTGTACCAATCAGAAATTTCACGGCTTTTTCCATTTTTTCAAAATCAAGATTTGCTGGAACGAAACATGAATATCTGCTGTAAAAGGGATTCCAAACTCTGTCATTGAATATTTGATACATGTAGGTCTTGTCATGTGCATCAAATCTTGAATTAAATTCTGATGAAACATACTCTGATTCAATTATTCTTATATCTCTGGGGAGATTGGCATTTAAGGCTATTTTTATTTTTTCCTCCGGGATATTTGTATCAGAGGTGAAATTCGCCACCTGACCCAGAGCATGTACACCGCTGTCGGTTCTTCCTGAACCGGTTAAATTAACGTTCTGCTTCATTACGACGCTAATTGCCTGCTCAATGGTTTCTTGTATTGTAGGCCTGTTTAACTGGGTCTGCCACCCATGATAGTCGGTACCGTCATATGCAATTTTAATTTTAATATTTCTTACCATATTTTAATTAATATTATCGCAGCAAAATATACTATAAACACTCCTGATGCCACGTAATCGCCTTTCGATATTTTAAGCTGACGCATCCTTGTTCTGTTTTCCCCACCTCTGTAACACCTTGCTTCCATAGCCATGGCAAGCTCATCGGCTCGTCTGAATGCACTGATAAACAAGGGAACCAACAGGGGTACAAGGTTTTTTGCTCTGCTCATTATATTACCACTTTCAAAATCGGCTCCTCTTGATTTTTGTGCTTTCATTATTTTTTCTGTCTCTTCCATTAAAGTCGGAATAAACCTGAGAGCTATGGACATCATCATTGCAAGCTCGTGAGCAGGCATACCGAATCTTTTGAAGGGACTTAAAAGGCTTTCAATTCCGTCTGTCAGAACAATCGGCGATGTAGTAAGCGTCAGCATGGATGTTCCCATTATGAGAAGCGTAAGCCTTATGGCCATGAAACCTGCCTGACGTAGCCCTTCCTCAGTTATTTTAATAAATCCCAGCTTAAATATTATCCTGCCTGGAGTCATTAAAAGATTTATAAAAAATGTAATTGCAATTATCATAAGTATAGGTTTTAATCCCTTGATTACAAATTTAACGGGAACCTTTGAAAGCTTTATTGCAACTGCTAAAAATACTATCACCAACAAGTAAGTTGAAAAGTTTTCAACTAAAAATAAAGAAATAATGAAAGTTAGTGTCATTACAATTTTTACTCTTGGATCAAGATTATGTATGGGCGATTCAACAGGATAGTGCTGTCCGATGGTTAAATTCTTAAACATGTCGTCTCCTCACTTCCCTCAAAATTGCATCTTTGGCTTCCTTTACGGTAATTATATCGGGATCTATATTGAATCCTCGTTTCCTCAGTTCATTGACAATCTGTGCTACCTGAGGAACTCCTAATCCTATCTTTTCCAATTCTTCAGATTGTGAATATATTTG
>DHUT01000101.1:4241-15880 GCA_002409285.1 Firmicutes bacterium UBA5227
TTTGGGGTTCCTTCCATATGGATTTTGCCATTGTACAGTACAATTACCCTGTCAACTAATCTTGCTATATCTTCCATGCTGTGAGAAACGAGAATTACAGTCATATTTGCCTTCTTATGGAGAAGCTTGATTTCTGAAAACAACTCATTTCTTCCTGCAGGATCAAGTCCTGCCGTAGGTTCGTCCAAAACAAGGTAGCTCGGTTTCATGGCAAGAACTCCTGCTATTGCAACCCTTCTTTTCTGACCTCCTGATATATCAAAAGGTGAAGCATCCTTAATTTTATCGTAGTTAAATCCAACCAGCTCCAATGATTCCCTTACTCTTTGGTCAACTTCATCCTGGGACAAATTAAGGTTCAAAGGTCCGAAAGCCACATCCTTTGCAACTGTTTCTTCAAAAAGCTGGTACTCAGGATATTGAAAAACAAGCCCCACGGTCTGTCGGATTTTTCTTAATTGTTTCTTTTCCTCTCCAACTGTTATTCCATCCACTGTTATTTTTCCCTCAGATGGTTTTTCCAATCCGTTAAAGAGCTGTATAAGTGTTGATTTACCTGAACCTGTATGACCGATAATTCCCAAAAACTCTCCTTTATGTATTTCAAGGTTCACATCATCCAGCGCAACTGTTCTGAATGGAGTTCCTTCACTGTATATATATTTTATGTTTTCTGCACTTATTGACATAGCAAATCCACCAATTCTTTCACATCAATTATATCCAAGGGTATGTCCAGTCCTTCCTTAGACAGTTCCTGAGCAAGCTCTGTAACCTGAGGAACATCAAGACCGAATTTTTTGATTTCATCTATGTTTCTGAAAACTTCCTTTGGTGTTCCGTCTAATTTAATTTTGCCCTTATCCATTACTGCCACTCTGTCTGCCTGCACTGCTTCGTCCATATAATGGGTAATCAAAATAATGGTCTTTCCTTTTTCCTTCAGTTTGCAAAGAGTTTCCATTACTTCTCTTCTGCCTGAAGGATCAAGCATTGCTGTAGGTTCATCTAAAATTATGCAATCAGAATTTAAAGCGAGTATTCCTGCAATGGCAATTCTTTGCTTTTGTCCTCCGGAAAGCATATGTGGAGGTCTTTTCCTGAATTCATACATTCCGACAGCATTTAACGCTTCGTCAACTCTTTTCCTGATTTCCGAAGGCTCAACCCCCTGGTTTTCCGGACCGAAAGCAATATCTTCCTCAACTATGGTTGCCACAAGCTGATTGTCCGGATTCTGAAAAACCATACCGGCAGTCTGTCTTATATCCCATAGTCTGGAATCATCTGAAGTATCCATTTCTTTTACATATATTTTGCCTTCTGTAGGCAAAAGTATAGAGTTTATAAGCTTAGCCAATGTTGATTTTCCTGAGCCGTTATGTCCTATGACGGCTGTAAATTCCCCTTTGCGTATGTTAAGGTTTACTCCGTCAACAGCAAAGTCTGTACTATCCTTTTCATATTTAAACTTTACATTTTCTATCCTAATAATATTTTCTATCATATACATACCTGATTAATTTATATTTTTTCACTGCCTTAAATAATAACATTAATCAAATGATTTTACAATATGTTTTTAATATTAAAAAAGCAGTTCATACGCTGAACTGCCTTATGCCCCAATACAAATGCTTCACTTCTTCAACAAGCTTACCGATTCAATTACCATTGCCAAAACTGCATTAATGTAAATATGACCAGTTTTAGCTCTTGTAAAATACAAAACTACAGCAGCCAAGCTCAATGCCAGAACTATTACTCTGCTAATTATCTTGTATTTTTTTCTTTCATTTTTGCTTAGAGGCTTATTTTCTGTATCGGCCGGTGCAAGCCTAAATACCATAAATATAGAAAATATGACTCCGAATACTAAAATAACTTCTCCATACTGACTCAAATATATGCCACACACAACAGTTATAACAAATGCGGAAAGAGATACTACAAAACACTCCGCATGTGTCCTGGAGTGGTACCCACCGGCATACACCCTAAGACCCGAAAGGAAAATAATAAAAATTAACAATTCAAGTACCTTGTTAAAAATATACGCCACCGAGGAAAGGATCAACAGGTTTATTAAAAGCGACAGCAGCACCTCTATGCTGTACGCATAAACTTCTTTTTCATTATCTGAGGAATTGAGCCTTGACCCAATTCCTTCGGACAAGAAAACAGAAATCTTACCTATCATCTTTCAGCAGGCATTGCGGAACCTTTGGCTGGTTATAAAGTAATATACATGTCGTCCCCACAGTTGTTTGAGCGGTAGCCACCAAAAATGCAGCAATACATGACATTAAGGATAAAGTTTTTTTCACCTTGCATTCCTCCCTTCAAACGTTATCAACATAATATACTATTTTTACATAATATTCAACATATTTTGCTACAAAATGCCTATTCGGTTGTTTTCGCTGCCTGAGCGGTATATAAAGGGGCTAAAATAAACTTGTAATTTGGCTACAAGAACTTTTGGATAATCTTAGGATGTAGTTTAAATTTTATTCAGCATCTGGATCTCTACTGTGAACAAATTGTCTTCATGATTTAATTTCACTAACCCTCCGTACTTTTCGGCAATTCCTTTAATGCTTTTCAGTCCATATCCATGTCTTGTTTTATCTTCTTTTATGGTTAAAATTTTATCACCTTCTGTATTCAAATTACCGCTGTAAGGATTCTCACATCTTATTATAAGGCAATTGTCCAACACATCAATGTCAAGTTCTATGTATTTTTCATCGCAGTAATTGCAGGCTTCAATAGCATTGTTGATAAGATTATTTAATATGCGGCATATGTCTTCCTTGTCAATAAATATTTCTATTTCCTCTGTCAGGCTGCTTTCAACATTAAGCTCAATACTTTTGGATTGTGCTTCCTTAAGCTTAAAGTTTAAGAATGAAGTAATTATATTGTCACTGTCTATTTGCGGCAAAAGTTCTATATCCATTTCCTGAAGTTTTTTTTCAATGTGATTCCTTATTTTTTCTCTTTGATTTAATTCGTTATAACCGTGAATAATTGCAAGTTCTCCCCTCATGTCATGCCTTAATATTCTGATTTCTTCTAATACTGAATTGACATCAGAAAAATATGTGTGTTCCATTTTCATATGCTGAAGCTCCAAATCATTTTTGTGCTTTTCAGCCATATCCTTTACTATTCGGTCAGTTAAAGCTAATGACACAATTGAAATAAGTGAAACGCATAATGTTAGAACTGCTAAGTTATTATTAATGCTCTCATTTTCAATTTTAATATTCCCATACATCCAGATAACCATAACAATTACTGTAACAGTAAGAAATAATATTGTACCTACGAGTAAATAATATCTTGTGTTGAGTAAATTCAATTTTTCTTGGGTGTCCCTTTTTTTCATAAACATGTAAGTATACACAAATAACGTTTGAGATATTAGCATACCTTCAAATCTTATGAAATTTTGTTCTTGGTGCAGTTCTAAATTCAATCCTGTGATTAAGAAAATAAAAACAGCGGCTAATAATTCACATATTCCAAGAATTACAATAAGCAAAAATGTTGTAGCCGCTTTTGAAAATGCATTTCCCCTAAATATTAAAAGAGTAAAAATATAAATAAGCAAAATATAGCTCAAATATATAAATGGATTAAAATCAATCGAAATATTATAATTCAACAAGCACAATATTGCCGTCATAACAACAACAGCAATTTCAACAGAATATCGAAATTTAAATCTTCGTTCATAGTTTAACTCAAACACCTTAAATATTACCAATACCTGAATAAAATTCACCGTTGCTTCAATAATATACCATTTATTCAAAATTTCACCGCCACTCTTTCTGTTTTAAATTTATTGACCAAATCCGAGAGGCATCTCCTGCTTGCCTCTTCCATTGTTTCATTGCAGAAAAATATAGTATTCTTACTTATTGTTCTAACATTGTTCATGTTAATCAGACATGATTTACTTGCTCTTATCATACAATCGTTGTATATCAGCTCCTTTTCAATTTTTTCAAGGGTTTGTGCTACTATTACCTCTTCTCTGTCTAATTGGTATATATGTAGCTTACGATCCTCCTTTTTTTTCATTATGTGTGTTATCTCGTCTACAGGTATTCTATGCCTGGCACCTTTAATATCCTGTACGTCAAGAAACACTAACCTCTCCCTTTTATCTTCAATGCATTCAAGAAGGTTTTTTTCTATTACAGATGTGCTGACGGGTTTTAATAGATAGTTTTTTGCTTTTACCTCATAGGATTCATAGGCATATTCCTTATGGGAGGTTAAGTAAAAAATAACAGGATCCTTGCTTATTTCCCTAATTTGCAGCCCTGTTTGTATACCATTTAGTTCCGGCATTTCCATGTCCAAAAATATAATATCAAATTTATTTTCTTTAAATGCACTAACAAGGCTTGTACCTGAACTGTATAAGCTTATATTGCAATGAATATTATTGTTAAGTGCAGCAATCTTAATTATTTCAGCTACTATTCCCCCATACTCCTTATTATCATCACAAACCGCAATATTGAATAACATATTTTCACTTCCCTTATAACATTATACCAAAAATGCAAAAGTTTTCAATGTGAAATTTTAAATTTTAAATTTTAGCCTATTTTACTTTAATTCTGATGGGGGAGTCCAAAGAATTTCATATTTTGAAAAGATGAGACCCTTCGCTACCCGTTATGGATGACACTTTTAGCAGTATAAGCTGTAAGTATCAAGTGTTAAAAAATAAAAAAAGGTTCTTCAATGCTGCTCAGAATGACAAAAGTCATTCTGAGTAAGCTTAAGAATCCCCTTTATATCACAGATGTTAAATCTCAATCTTTAAACATCTATACAAGTTCAATTATCGCCATTTCTGCTCCATCGCCTCTGCGTGGTCCCAATTTTAGAATTCTGGTGTATCCACCATTTCTATCCTTATATTTAGGAGCAACTTCTTCAAATAGCTTACTTACTGCTTTTTTGTCATATAAATAAGCTGCTGCTTGACGTCTTGCATGCAGGTCTCCTCTTTTGCCAAGAGTAATTGTTCTTTCTGCAACTCTTCTCAGTTCCTTGGCTCTTGTTACTGTTGTAACAACTCTGCCATTGACAATCAAGTCACCGGTCATATTGCGAAGCATTGCTACTCTGTGGCTGGTTTCGACACCAAGTTTTCTGTGACTACCCATGCCTGGTCCTCCTTTTTACAACTAATTATCATTTTTTCTAAGAGATAAACCCAATTCTTCCAGTTTTTTAGATACTTCATCCAATGATTTTTTTCCGAGGTTTCTTACTTTCATCATGTCTTCTTCCGACTTGTATGTAAGCTCCTCAACACTGTTAATTCCTGCTCTCTTCAGACAGTTATAGGATCTAACTGATAAATCAAGTTCCTCTATTGACATTTCCAATACTTTTTCTTTTTCATCTTCTTCTTTTTCCACCATGATTTCCACGTCACTTACATGGTCTGTCAGGGATATGAACAAGTTGAGATGTTCATTTAATATTTTTGCGCCTAAAGAAACAGCTTCTTCAGGTTCAATTGTTCCATTAGTCCAAATCTCAATTGTCAATTTATCAAAATCTGTTCGGTTTCCTACTCTGGTGTCTTCAACCGTAAAGTTTACTTTTTTAACAGGTGTGTAAATAGAATCTATGGGAATAACGCCTATAGGCTGACTTTCATTTTTGTTTCTCTCTGCTACAACATAACCCCTTCCCTGTTCCATTTCCATTTCAATGATAAGTTCGGAACCTTCTTCCAGAGTTGCTATATGCAGGTCTTCATTGATTATATCCACATCTGTTCCTGTTATTATGTCTGCTGCTGTAACCTCTTTAGGACCTTTTGCATCTATAAGAAGTTGCGCAGGTCCTGGTACGTTCATTTTTGCAGCCAAATTTTTTATATTAAGAATTATTTCTGTAACATCTTCTCTGACACCGGGTATTGTAGAAAATTCGTGCAATACACCTTGTATGTTGATAGATGTTACAGCTGCTCCTGGTAACGATGAAAGAAGTATCCTTCTGAGTGAATTCCCAAGTGTTGTTCCATAACCTCTTTCCAGTGGTTCAACTACTATTTTCCCATAAGTGTTATCATCATTTTTTTCAATTAATGTAATATTAGGTTTCTCTATTTCTATCATCCCAACCCTCCTTAGATGTGATGTTTGCCGAGGGTAATAATTCTTAATTTTTATTACTTAGAGTAATACTCGACAATTAGATGTTCTTCTATTGGTATTTCTATATCTTCCTTAGCAGGATCAGCTATTATGCTTCCCGCAAAATTATCAGGATCTACCTGCAGCCATTGTGGCGCTGTTTTCTTGTGATTTTCAACCAATTCTTTAAACTTAGCTGAGCTTTGGCTCTTTTCTTTAACCTTTATTTCATCACCCGGCTTAAGAATCATTGACGGAATATCTGCCTTTTTACCGTTTACCGTAAAGTGGCCGTGAACTACCAATTGTCTTGCTTCTGGTCTTGAGCTTGCAAAGCCCAATCTGTAAATTACATTGTCAAATCTTAGCTCTAACAGTTTCAACAGGTTGTCACCAGTCTTACCTGCCATTTTATCAGCCATATTATAGTATTCGGCAAATTGACCCTCTAAAACTCCATAATACTTTCTTACCTTTTGTTTTTCTCTTAATTGAATACCGTAGTTTGTTAATTTTTTATTGCTCTGACCGTGTTGTCCCGGAGCATAATTTCTTCTTCCGATTGAACACTTGTCTGTATAACATCTATCGCCTTTCAAATATAACTTTAATCCTTCTCTTCTGCATAATCTGCATACAGGTCCAGTATATCTTGCCATCTTTTCACCTCGTTTCCTATACTCTTCTGCGTTTTGGCGGTCTGCAACCATTGTGTGGTATTGGAGTAACGTCTTTTATTAAATTAACTTCCAGTCCGGCTGCCTGCAATGATCTGATTGCAGCTTCTCTTCCTGAGCCCGGTCCTTTAACGTATACTTCTACTGTTTTCAAGCCATGTTCCATAGCTCTCTTTGCAGCTTCTTCTGCAACCATACTTGCTGCATAAGGAGTAGATTTTCTTGAACCCTTAAATCCTAACTGTCCTGAGCTTGCCCAGGAGATTGCATTTCCCTGCAGGTCTGTAAGAGTTACAAGCGTATTGTTAAAAGTTGACTTAATATGTGCCTGGCCTTTTTCAATATTTTTACGTTCTCTTTTTCTTACTCTTGTTGTTTTTTGTTGTTTCTTAGCTGCCACTTAAGTCCCTCCTTTTACTTTTTAGATTTTTTTCCTGAAACTCTCTTAGGACCCTTTCTGGTTCTGGAGTTATTCTTAGTATTTTGTCCTCTGACAGGCAATCCTCTCTTATGTCTGATTCCTCTGTAGCAGTTAATTTCTTTTAATCTTTTTATATTTAACGCTACTTCTCTTCTCAAATCACCTTCAACAGGATGCTTATCTATTTCAGTTCGTAATTGCTGTACTTCATCTTCTGTCAGGTCTTTAACTCTTGTATCAGGGTTAATGCCTGTTGTTTTTAAAATTTTATTAGAAGTTGCTCTGCCTATTCCAAATATATAAGTCAAACCAATTTCGACTCTTTTGTCTCTTGGCAGGTCAACACCAGCGATTCTGGCCATTAAGCTTACACCTCCTACCTTTGTAGATACTTAATATTATTTATCTTAGCCTTGCTTTTGTTTGTGCTTTGGATTTTCGCAAATTACCATTACTTTACCTTTTCTTCTGATAATTTTGCATTTCTCGCACATCGGTTTTACTGATGGTCTTACTTTCATTGTAATACCTCCTTACTTTTTCCTCCAAGTTATTCTGCCTCTGGTCAAATCATAGGGTGATAATTCGACTGCAACAGTATCTCCCGGAAGAATTCTTATATAGTTCATTCTCAGTTTTCCAGAAATATGCGCTAAAATCTGGTGTCCGTTTTGAAGCTCAACTTTGAACATTGCATTAGGAAGTGCTTCCAGGACTTTTCCTTCGACTTCTATTACATCTTTCTTGGACATTGATCACTCAACCTCCATTTCTTTAGATACATTCTGCGTATAAGGCTCTAACAGCTTTCTTACAAATGCATCATCTAGATTTTCATTACTTTGTAACTTTTCTGCAAATTCTGTAAACACTGTATTATAAATCACTAAATGCTTCACTTTCTTTTTTTTGGGGGAGCTTAGTTTCCTAAGGTCTCCGTCACATACTAAGACATGATGTTCGTCTAATATACGGTTTATAATAAAAACTTTGTCCTTATCTCTTCCCGCTTTTGATTTTACTATTTGACCAACTTTTAAATCTGTTGTTAATTCCAATAAATCACCCCTATAATACGGTTAAAAATTCCGGTTCGCCGTCGGTAATTGCAACCGTGTTCTCATAATGAGCCGATGGTCTTCCGTCCACGGTCACTACTGTCCAGTCGTTGTCAAGTACCTTCACATTATACGTTCCTGCATTAATCATTGGTTCAATAGCAAGGACCATTCCTTCTTGCAGCCGCGGTCCCCTGCCTGGTTTCCCGAAGTTAGGTATTTGCGGTGATTCATGCATATTCCTACCAACTCCGTGCCCCACATAATCTCTTACAACCGAGAAGCCTTGTGATTCAGCATACTGCTGTATGGCATGTGATATGTCGGACAGTCTGTATGAAGTTTTTGCAAATTTAATTCCTTCATAGAAGCTCTGTCTTGTGGCTTCCACTAAACGCCTTTTTTCATCATTAACTTCTCCAACGTAAAATGTCCTTGCACCGTCTCCTACATATCCCTCAAAGGTGGCACCAATGTCTACACTGATAATGTCGCCCTCTAAAAGTTTTCTGTCGCTTGGAAATCCGTGAACTACCTCTTCATTTACTGAAGCGCATATTGCATATGGAAATCCGCCATAGCCTTTAAATGTAGGTATTGCATTCTGGGATCTTAAAAATTCTTCAATTAGTTGGTCAAGTTCCTTAGTAGTAACACCGGGTTTAATATTCTTTCTCACCAGCTCGTGAGACTGAGCTACTAAACGCCCGGCCTTTCTCATTATTTCTATTTCTCTTTTTGTCTTGAGGATAATCATATTACTTATTCCTCATTTTTGCAACAATTTCTTTGCCAACCTGTGCAATCGGACTTTCTCCGTTTACATTCAACAGTATACCTCTTTTTGTGTAATAAGCAATAAGCGGTTCTGTTTGTTCACGGTAGACATTAATTCTTCTGGTAGCAGTTTCCTCAGTATCATCTTTTCTCTGAATGAGCTTGTCACCGCAATTGTCGCAAATTCCTTCCTTTTTTGGTTTATTGAAGGATGTATGGAACGTTGAGCCGCAATTTCTGCATACTCTTCTTCCCACTGCTCTTTCAACAAGAATTTCTTTTCTGACTACTATATTTATAACAAAGTCTAACTTTTGATTCATGCTGTTTAAGGCATCTTCAAGAGCATCCGCCTGAAAAATTGTTCTTGGAAATCCGTCTAAAAGAAATCCGTTTGTACAATCCTCCTGAAGCAGTCTTTCCTTTACAAGTTCAACTGTTAATTCATCCGGAACAAGCAACCCCTGGTCCATGAATTCTTTAGCCTTTTTTCCAAAAACAGTTCCCTGTTTAATATTTTTTCGGAATATATCTCCTGTAGAAATATGTGGTATTGAAAATTCTTTTACAATTATTTCTGCTTGGGTTCCCTTGCCCGCTCCCGGAGGTCCCAATAAAATTGCTCTCATTTTCTAACCTCTCTTTACTTCAAAAATCCCTTATAGTGCCTCATCAGCATCTGAGCTTCTATTTGTTTCATTGTTTCAAGAGCAACACCTGTTACTATTAACAGTGAAGTTCCGCCAAAATTAATGTTCAAATTTGTAAATGAGAATATTAATGTCGGTATTGTTGCTATAAATGCCAGTGCTATGGCACCTGCTATTGTTATTCTGCTTAAAACCTTGTTTAAATACTCTGCAGTCGGCTTGCCCGGTCTGATACCTGGGATAAATCCCCCGTTTTCTTTAAGGGTATTTGAGTATTCATACGGATTGAACTGTACCGACGTGTAGAAGTACGTAAAGAATATAATCAGCACAATATTTAAAATTGTGTAAATATATATTCCCGGGCTTTGTGCAACTGAAAAATATTTTTGCACTCCCGTTGCCATGCCTGGAAAGAAGAATGCCAAGGTCTGGGGTATTGCCAGAAGTGTTGAAGCAAATATTACTGGCATAACTCCTGCCATTAACACCTTCATCGGAATATGTGTGCTTTGTCCGCCATACATTTTTCTTCCAACAACTCTTTTTGCATACTGAACGGGTATTTTTCTTTCGCCCTCCTGAATTGCAATTACTCCAACTATTATTATTAGAGCAAATATCGCAAAAAGTATAAGTTCCAGTATGTGAACTGTACCATTCTTTACACCAAAAATTAATGTTCCAAAATCTCTCGGATATCTTGAAACTATACCAATCATAATAATCAATGATATACCGTTTCCGATGCCTTTGTCTGTTATCAGTTCTCCAAGCCACATCAAAAATGCTGTGCCCGCAGTAAGAACTATAATTACAGACAGCACTGATAAAAAGCTCTTATCTATTATAGCTGAATTGAAAAATCCAACGCTGTAGGCAGTAGCCTGAATCAATGCCAGAATAACAGTTATATACCTGGTCCACTGAGCCATTTTTTTCTTTCCGTCTTCACGTTTAAATACTTCTTCAAGCTTTGGAATTGCTATTGCCAGCAATTGAAGGATAATTGATGACGTAATGTACGGATAAACATTTAATGCAAATATTGTAAAATCCTTAAAGGCTCCGCCGGACATCATATCGAAGAAATCCAGCAAACCTCCTGCATTTCCTGAAAACATACTGTTTATGACTTGTCTGTTTATTCCGGGTACAGGTATGACAGCACCAAGTCTGTAAACAATCAGCATTAGTAATGTAAAAATCATTTTTTTTCTTAAATCAGGTATTTTCCATGCATTTTGTAAAGTTTTAAACAACTAAATCACCTCAGCTTTTCCGCCTGCAGCTTCAATTTTTTCTGCTGCTGACTTGCTGAATTTATGAGCCTTAACTGTTAACTTTTTACTCAGCTCACCATTACCAAGTACTTTAACTCCATCAAGTTGTTTCTTTATTATACCCTCTGATTTAAGAAGTTCCGGAGTAATTTCTGCTCCATCTTCAAATTTATTTAATACTTCAACATTTATCTCAGCAAACTGAGTTCCAAAAATATTTGTAAATCCTCTTTTTGGAAGTCTCCTGTAAAGAGGCATCTGTCCGCCTTCAAACCCCGGTCTCACTCCGCCGCCGGAACGGGATTTCTGACCGTTCATACCTCTGCCGGCAGTCTTGCCCTGACCTGTGGCTGTACCTCTTCCTAATCTTTTTCTGTTTTTTGTACTACCGGGATTAGGTTTTAATTCATGAAGTTTCATTTTTAACACCTCCTTATAGTTTTATTCAATAACCTCTACCATGTGTTCTACTTTTCTTATCATTCCTCTTATTTGAGGTGTATCTTCTTTTTCAATCACATGGCCTATTTTTCTCAAACCTAAAGCTTCCATATTCTTTCTCTGGTTTGGTGTTCTTCCACTTAAGCC
>DHUT01000101.1:16148-26138 GCA_002409285.1 Firmicutes bacterium UBA5227
TTTAGAAGTTTTAAGGCTTCAATTGTTGCATTTACTACATTTCTTGGATTGCTTGATCCTAACGATTTTGTCCTGATATCTCTTACTCCTGCCAGCTCTAACACTGCACGAACAGGACCGCCGGCAATAATTCCCGTACCTTCTTTTGCAGGTTTTAAAAGAACTCTGCCTGCGTCATACTTGCCGATTATTTCATGTGGCACTGTTGTGTTAATCAGTGGCACTTCAATCATATTCTTTTTAGCATCCTGGATGGCTTTTCTGATTGCGTCCGGAATTTCAATAGCTTTTGCCATTCCCACTCCGACATGACCATTTTCGTCACCAACAACAACTAATACTGAAAATCTAAAGTTTCTACCGCCTTTAACGACTTTAGTAACACGGTTGATGCTGATAACTTTTTCTTTAACATCCAATTGGCTTGCATCTATACGTCCACGTTGCTCCATGACTAACCTCCTTCTTAAAATTCAAGTCCGCTTTCTCTTGCTCCGTCTGCAAGTAATTTTACTCTGCCGTGATATAAGTATCCGCCTCTGTCAAAAACTACTGCATTTATACCATTATTTTTCGCTCTTTCTCCTAATGTCTTACCTACTAAAGCTGCTGCTTCAGATTTGCTAAGCTCTGCCGCTTTGTCTTTTAACTCTTTATCTAATGTTGATGCAGATACAAGAGTTTTTCCAGTAGCATCATCAATTACCTGAGCGTATATGTGCTTAGAGCTTTTAAAAACGTTCAATCTTGGTCTCTCAGGAGTTCCTGTGATTTTATTTCTGATACTGTAGTGTCTTTCTTTTCTCTTTTGATTCTTATCAACCTTGTTAAGCACTAATACTCACTCCTTTCTTAAATACTAATTATTTACCGGTCTTTCCAGCTTTACGTCTTACAACCTCATCAGTGTACCTGATTCCTTTGCCCTTATATGGTTCAGGTCTTCTCCAGTCTCTGATTACAGCTGCATAATTCCCTACCTGCTGTTTATCTATACCTTTAACTATAATTTTATTTGTTCCTTCAACTGTTGTTTCGATTCCTTCCGGATCTTCCATTTCAACAGGATGTGAAAAGCCTAAGCTTAATACTAATTTTTTCCCTTGTTTTTGTGCTCTATATCCAACACCTACTATTTCAAGTGATTTCTCAAATCCATGTGTAACTCCGACAACCATGTTGTTAACAAGAGTTCTTGTAAGTCCGTGAAGGGATCTGTTTTCTTTTTCATCATTCGGTCTTGAAACATTGATCACTGAGCCTTCAACTTCAACTTTAATTGCTTTTGGAAGCTGTTGTTCAACTTTTCCCTTTGGTCCTTTAACAACTGCATAATTGTTTTTGTCGATTGATATTTCAACATTAGCAGGTATATCTACAGGTTTAATGCCTATTCTTGACATCTTAGCACCTCCTATTCGTTATTATTACCATACGTAGCAGATTACTTCTCCGCCAACACCCTGTGTTCTTGCTTTTTTATCTGTCAAAATTCCTTTTGATGTGGAAAGTATAGCTATACCAAGACCTCCTAAAACTCTTGGAGTTTCATCTTTGCCCACGTAAACTCTAAGTCCGGGTTTTGATATTCTTTTTATGCCTGTTATAACTCTTTCCTTGTTTTGCTGATATTTAAGTTCAACTCTTATAATGCCTTGTTTATCGTCATCTATGACGTCAAAGCCTTTAATATATCCTTCTTCCAACAATATGTTGGCTATCTCTTTCTTTATTTTAGAAGCGGGTATATCAACGAACTCATGTTTTGAATGATTAGCATTTCTTATTCTCGTCAACATATCTGCGATAGGATCTGTCATTACCATGTAAGTAACCTCCTTCCATTTTATAAATTTTACCAGCTGGCTTTTTTTACGCCAGGTATCTGACCTTTATAAGCCAGTTCTCTAAAGCATATACGGCATATACCGAATTTCCTTAAATAAGCATGAGGTCTTCCACAAATTTTGCATCTTGAGTATTCTCTGGTTGAGAATTTCTGTTTTCTCTGTTGTTTAACTTTTAGAGATGTTTTTGCCATTTTCGTTCCCTCCTTTACTTACTAAAAGGCATTCCCATTAATTTCAAAAGCTCACGTGCTTCTTCATCAGTATTAGCTGTGGTTGTGATTATTATGTCCATACCTCTTATTTTATCGATTTTATCATAATCTATTTCCGGGAAAATCAACTGTTCCTTAATACCTAAAGCATAGTTTCCTCTTCCGTCAAAAGCTGTTTTTGAAACTCCTCTGAAGTCTCTGACTCTGGGCAATGCAATATTCACAAGCTTATCAAAGAATTCATACATATGATTTCCTCTCAGCGTAACCTTGCAGCCTACAGCCATACCTTCTCTTAATTTAAAGTTGGAAATTGATTTTCTGGCTTTTGTAACAACGGGCTTCTGACCGGCTATCATCGTTAATTCTTCCACTGCATTGTCTAAGAATTTCTGGTTTTCCTTGGCTTCGCCTACGCCCATGTTAATTACTATTTTTTCTATTTTAGGTGCCTGCATAATGCTTTCATACTGAAATTTTTCCATCAGCGCCGGCACTACTTGTTCATTATATGTCGCTTTTAATCTTGCCATATAGTTCGTACCTCCTTTCGAGCATTATTATAAAACTGAACCGCACTTTTTACATGCTCTGATCTTTTTTCCGTTTTCTTGTTTTATTTCAGTTCTAACGCCTGATTTGCATTTGTCACAATATAGCATAACATTTGAAGCATCAATAGCAGCTTCATGATGTAATATACCTGCCTGCTGCAGTTGGTTAGTAGCCTTCTGATGCTTTGTAACCATTCTTACGCCCTCAACTATGACTCTGTTCTGTTTAGGCATGCTCGTAAGAACCTTGCCTGTCTTTCCTTTGTCGCTGCCTGCTATAACTACAACTTTATCGCCTTTTTTAATGTGCATCTTTATACACCTCCCATTAAAGTACTTCCGGTGCCAGTGAGATTATCTTCATAAACTTTCCATCTCTTAATTCTCTTGTTACAGGTCCAAATATACGGGTACCAACCGGTGTCTTATCGTCTTTTATAATAACAGCCGCGTTTTCATCAAATTTGATATAAGTGCCGTCTTTCCTTCTAACACCTTTTTTAGTTCTTACGATAACAGCCTTTACAACATCACCCTTCTTAACAACTCCTCCAGGTGTTGCAGATTTTACAGCACATACTACTATATCGCCAATGTTACCATATTTAACTACCGAACCGCCCATTACTCTTATTACAAGGACTTCTTTAGCTCCTGAATTATCTGCGACTCTTAGTCTTGACTCAGTTTGTATCATGATTTCTACCTCCCTTCAATTGTCTTAGGGTCTATTTTGCTTCCTCTAATATTTCAACTAATCTCCAGCATTTTTCTTTGGATAATGGTCTTGTCTCCATTATTTTTACAATGTCTCCAACTTTGCACTTGTTCTCTTCATCATGTGCTTTATATTTTTTAGTCATTTTTATTTGTTTTTTATAAAGAGGATGTGCTACAAGCTTTTCAGTAGCAACTACTATTGTTTTATCCATTTTATCGCTTACTACTTTTCCAATTCTTACTTTTCTGTTGCCTCTTTCCAAAGTAAAGATCCTCCTTTCTTATTACTGAGCATTTATGTTTAATTCTCGTTCTCTGAGAACTGTTTTAACACGCGCAATATCTTTCTTGACCTTATTTATTCTCATCGGATTGTCAAGTTCTCCGGTTGCAAGTTGAAATCTCAAGTTGAAAAGTTCAGTCTTTAAATCTGATACAGATTTATTCAGCTCTTCAACAGATTTATTTCTTAACTCGTTAGCTTTCATCTGCTTCACCATCCTTTTCTGATGCCTGATCTTTGGTAACAAATTTGCATTTGATAGGCAATTTATGCATGGCAAGTCTCATTGCTTCTCTCGCTACTTCTTCAGAAACCCCTGACATTTCAAATAATACTCTGCCCGGTTTAACCACTGCTACCCAGTATTCAGGTGATCCCTTTCCTTTACCCATACGAGTTTCGGCTGGTTTTTTAGTTACTGGTTTATCTGGGAATATTTTAATCCAAATTTGACCGCCTCTTTTTACAGATCTTGTCATAGCTCTTCTGGCAGCTTCTATCTGGTTTGATGTAATCCAAGCTGGTTCTAATGCTTGAAGGCCGTATTCGCCATAAGTGACTTTGTTACCTCTTGTTGCAACACCTGTCATTCTTCCTCTTTGTTGTTTACGGCGTTTCACTCTTTTAGGCATTAACATAATTGTTTCCTCCTTCCTTCAGGACTTATTACTTTTTGTCTCTTTTATTATTATAATTATTATAATTATTGTTTGGTCTTCTTCTTTTCCTGTTGTCTCTGTTATCTCTGTTGTCTCTGTTGTCGTTCAGTGCTCTTGTAGGTTCCTGATTATCTGATAACAGCGAACCGCTCTTTCTCAGAACTTCTCCTCTGCAAATCCATACTTTAACCCCGATTTTTCCGAAAGTTGTGTTTGCTTCTGCAAATCCGTAGCTTATATCAGCTCTTAAAGTCTGAAGAGGTATCTTACCGTCCGAATATCCTTCGGTTCTTGCCATATCAGCTCCGTTCAATCTTCCTGACGCACTGGTTTTTATACCCTTTGCACCCATCTTCATTGTTCTTTGCATTGCCTGTTTCATAGCTCTTCTGAAAGATATACGCTTTTCAATCTGACTTGCAATATTTTCTGCAACCAGCTGTGCGTTTAATTCAGGAACCTTAATTTCCTCAACATTTATTATAACAGTTTTTCCGGTTATTTTTTCAATACTCGTTTTTAAGCTGTCAACACCAGTACCGCCTTTACCGATTATCATACCTGGTTTTGCTGTGAATACACTTACTTTAATTCTGCTGGCAAATCTTTCGATTTCAACTTTTGCGATTCCTGCCTGATTCAAGTTTTCTTTTATAAATTCACGAATTTTGTAATCTTCAGTTAAGTTGTCGCCGAAGCTTTTTTTATCAGCATACCATTTAGAGTCCCAATCATTAATTATACCAACTCTAAGTCCATGAGGATTTACCTTCTGACCCATTTTTTACCTCCTTTACTGTGGTTATTCTCTCTCTTTAACTACAGCCCCTATGTGGCTGCTTCTTTTCAGTATTTTATATGCACTGCCTTTTGCTCTTGGTCTCCATCTCTTGAGAGTCGGTCCCTGATTAGCATAAACTTCAGAAACATATAATTTATCTCTATCCATATCAAAATTGTTTTCCGCATTGGCTGTAGCTGATTTTACAACTTTCTCCAAAATCTTTGCTCCCTTGCTTGGATAAAATTTCAGAATTGCCAAAGCTTCGTCAACTTGCTTTCCTCTGACCATATCACACACAAACTTCATTTTTCTCGGTGATACTCTTATATATTTAGCAACTGCCTTAGCTTCCATTTAAGCTCGCCCTCCTTCCTGCTCAGTTTATTTAACCTTTGAAGATTTATCAGTCTTATCATGCCCTCTATAAGTTCTTGTTGGAGCAAATTCACCCAGCTTGTGTCCAACCATATCTTCAGTTATATATACAGGAACGTGCTTTCTGCCATCATGTATAGCTAATGTATGGCCTACCATTTCGGGGAATATTGTTGATCTTCTGGACCAGGTTTTTAAAACTTTTTTATTGTTGGCCTCGTTCATTTCCACAATCTTTTTCATAAGACTTGGTTCACAATAGGGCCCTTTTTTTAATGATCTACCCATTCACTATTTCCTCCTTTCAGTCCTGATAACTATTTTGTATTTCTTCTCTTAACAATCATCTTGTCGGATTTCTTGTTTTTCTTACGAGTTTTTAGTCCAAGTGCAGGTTTACCCCAAGGAGTAACCGGTCCAGGTCTTCCTATAGGAGCCCTTCCCTCTCCACCACCGTGAGGGTGATCGTTAGGATTCATTACGGAACCTCTTACCGTTGGTCTGATTCCCATATGTCTTTTTCTTCCGGCCTTACCTATTGAAATATTCTCGTGATCCAAATTTCCTACCTGACCGATTGTAGCTCTGCAGTCCATGCTTATCATTCTTACTTCACCGCTGGGAAGTCTTACCTGCGCATACTTGCCTTCCTTAGCCATAAGCTGAGCTGAGTTTCCTGCTGAACGTACCATTTGAGCACCCTTGCCAGGTTTTAATTCAATGTTGTGAATCATTGTACCTACCGGTATGTTTCTTACGGGAAGTGCATTACCGATTTTAATATCCGCATTTGGTCCTGAAACAATTGTATCTCCCACTTGTATTTTGTAAGGAGCGATAATATATCTTTTCTCCCCGTCCGCATAATTTATAAGTGCTATATTAGCGCTTCTGTTCGGGTCGTATTCAATAGTTGCAACTTTTCCGGGTATTCCGTCTTTATTTCTTTTAAAGTCAATGATTCTATATTTTCTCTTTTCTCCGCCGCCCTGATGACGAACGGTTATTCTGCCGTATGAATTTCTTCCGGCATTACTTTTTAGCGGAGCTAAGAGAGATTTCTCAGGTTCATTAGTTGTAATTTCTTCAAATGTTGAAACAGACATTTGTCTCAACGCCGGAGAGGTTGGTCTGTATTTTCTGATACCCATGAGATTTTCCTCCTTCTTATAGATCTACATTCTTCTATATCTTTTAGTTACATTCTTTGCAATAAATCTGCGCATTCTCATTCACATATTTGTTTATTCGCTGTCGCTCATACAAATCTGGAATTCGTTGCGAAAGACCTACCATCCATTTCTTTCTCCCTACGGTCGAATAAATGGGGTTAGGGCTTCTTAAATTCCTTCAAAGAATTCTATTGTCTTGCTGTCTTCGGTTAAAGTTATTATAGCTTTTTTCCAGTCAGCTCTTTTGCCCACATTCATACCCATTCTCTTTTTCTTTCCGAGCATGTTCATTGTGTTCACACTTTCAACTTTAACTCCGAATATTTTTTCCACTGCATTTTTTATTTCTGTTTTATTAGACTTCTTATCAACAACAAAAGTGTATTTTTTATCTGCCATTACATCCATACTTGCTTCTGTTATTATAGGTCTTTTTATAATATCGTGTGGATCGCGCATTATGCGTACACCTCCTCCACTTTATTAACTGCTTCTTTTGTAATCAGAAAAGAATCACAGTTTAAAATGTCATAAACATTAATTGTATTTACATAAGCTGTTTTTACTCCCGGAATATTAGCTGACGCTCTAACTACCGCTTCATCTCTTTCTGGAATAACCACTAATGTTTTCTTTGCTGAGTTAAGATTCTTCAATACCTTAACCATTTCTTTTGTTTTTGGCTGTTCAAGTGCTAATTTATCTACAACAATTATTTCTTTGTCCTGCACCTTTGAACTTAATGCCGATTTAAGAGCTAATCTTTTAACCTTTTTGGGAATAGAATAACTGTAATCTCTGGGTTTTGGAGCAAATACGATTCCGCCGCCTTTCCACTGGGGAGCTCTGATACTTCCCTGTCTGGCACGACCTGTTCCTTTTTGTCTCCATGGCTTTTTACCGCCGCCTCTAACTTCAGCTCTTGTCTTTGCTGACTGAGTTCCCTGTCTCTGATTAGCCAAATAATTTTTTACTGCTTCATACATTACATGATTGTTTACTTCTACACCAAATACCGCATCGCTTAATTCGATATCGCCTACCTGGCTGCCTGTTATATCATAAAGAGCTACTTTTGGCATCTTTAATCCTCCTTTCCATGCAATTATTACTTAGATTTTCTAACTGCTTCTCTCACTTTTACCAGACCTTTTTTAGGTCCCGGTATTGCACCTTTTACAAGTATTGCATTCTTGTCTGCATCTACTCTGATAACTTCAAGGTTTAAAACCGTTACTTTTTCATGTCCCATATGTCCGTGAGCCTTAGTACCTTTAACTACTTTTCCAACACCTGCAGATGCTCCTAAAGAACCTCTTAATCTGTGGAATTTAGAACCATGACTCATATCGCCTGTATGATGTCCGTGTCTTTTGATACTTCCCTGGAATCCCTTGCCTTTAGAAATTCCTGAAACATCAACTTTTTCTCCCGGCTGGAAAATATCAACGCCTATTTTCTGACCGACTTCATAATCATCAATGTTTGTTACCTTGAATTCTCTTAAGAATCTTTTCGGTTCTGTACTTGCTTTATCAAAATGACCTTTTATAGGTTTAACAACATTTTTTAATTTAACGTCTCCAAAACCAACTTGAATTGCATTATATCCATCTTTTTCAACAGTCTTCTTCTGAACAACAACCATGTCACCTGATTCTATAACGGTTACGGGAACAACTTCTCCCTGTTCTGTAAATACCTGAGTCATTCCGACCTTTTTACCAAGAATTGCTTTCATTCTTACACCTCCTAATTTCTTACAGCGGATTACCATCAATTATAGGTAATCATTCTAAGCAGAGTGTATTATATATTTTCTCCACTTGCTATTATAATTTGATTTCAATGTCTACACCAGCCGGCAAATTCAGCTTCATTAATGAATCTACAGTCTTTGGAGTAGGGTTTGTTATGTCAATCAATCTCTTGTGAGTTCTTTGCTCAAACTGCTCTCTGGAATCTTTGTACTTATGAACAGCTCTAAGTATTGTTATAACCTGTTTTTCTGTTGGCAGGGGAATTGGTCCCGCTACAGTTGCACCGGTACTCTTAGCTGTTTCCACAATTTTTTGTGCAGATTGATCAATTAATTGATGATCATAAGCCTTTAACCTAATTCTTATTTTCTGTGTGTTTGCCATTTTTTACCTCCTTTTCGTATGTCATCCATACAACTCGGAATTGCTCGATACACCCATCCGGGTGTTTCCTTTTATTAAAAATTTGCAATACCGGTCGCCCTGTTTTTTAACAGGACATACTCTGCAAAAATTCCCTGATTACGTTGTAAATCAGCAACCTTTTGCGTCATCGCATGTGGCAAGCTTTATTATGATATACCATACAACACCATAAATCAAGTGTTTTTTTGCTTTTCACCTGATTATTGCGAAAACTTAACATTTCGGCCATTGGTCTCACAGCAAAAGGGGACTGTCCCTGTGTCGCACGTTTTTTTCGACATGGTGGACTGTCCCCGGTTAAAGCCAGCGGCTTATTATTTAATTATGCCCGTAACTACTCCTGAGCCAACTGTTCTTCCGCCTTCTCTTATAGCAAATCTTAATCCTTCTTCTATTGCTATTGGATGGATTAATTCTACTATAAATCTTGCGTTATCACCAGGCATACACATTTCTGTTCCTTCTTCAAGGTCAATCTGTCCTGTGATATCAGTTGTTCTGAAATAAAACTGCGGTCTGTATCCGTTAAAAAACGGTGTATGTCTTCCGCCTTCTTCTTTTGTCAATACATATACTTCTGCATTGAATTTTGTATGCGGTGTTATTGTTCCCGGTTTTGCCAGTACCTGACCTCTTTGGATTTCATTTCTCTGAACTCCTCTTAGCAGTGCCCCTATATTGTCTCCTGCCTGTGCCTGATCAAGTAATTTCTTGAACATTTCAACTCCTGTACAAACAGTTTCTGTAGGTTCGTCAGACAATCCTACTATCTGAACTTTATCCTGAACCTTCAATACTCCTCTTTCTACTCTTCCTGTTGCAACTGTTCCTCTTCCGGTGATTGAGAATACATCTTCCACAGGCATTAAGAACGGTTTGTCAATGTCTCTTTCAGGTGTTGGTATCCATTCGTCTACTGCTTCCATCAGTTTAAGGATTTTATCTCCCCATTCTCCTGATGGATCTTCCAGTGCTTTTAATGCTGAGCCAATTACTATTGGTGTATTATCTCCGTCAAATTCATATTCAGATAATAATTCTCTGATTTCCATTTCAACCAATTCTATTAATTCAGGATCATCAACCATGTCTTCTTTGTTTAAGAAAACTACCAGTCTTGGAACTCCAACCTGTCTTGAAAGAAGGATGTGTTCTCTTGTCTGAGGCATCGGACCGTCAGCAGCAGATACAACCA
>DHUT01000077.1 GCA_002409285.1 Firmicutes bacterium UBA5227
GTCAAAAGCAATCAATAAATATGATATATGCACCTTGAAAACTTAACACAAAAACACGAATAAAGCTTGGAAAATGCAAGATTTTATGGTATAATTAATGTATAAAATATAATTAAAAGAGGTACCGTAATGTCTTTCGTTCTAAACAGCAATAGTCAAATAAATTTCAATGACAGTGTTCTTAATCTTACAGAAAGAGAAAAAAGATTTCTTGAAAAATCATGGGCAAAGACTTTTGCAGAAAAAATATTTCCTAATATTGACGAAGAACCCTTTTCCGTATTATACAGTGACAAAGCTTCCAGACCAAACACTCCTGTTAATGTCATAGTTGGATCAATGATATTAAAGGAAATACTTGGAGATACTGATGACGAGCTTGTAGAAGCTCTTATGTTTGATGTCAGGTATCAATATGCTCTTCATACAACAAGTTATGAAGAACAACCCTTAAGCGATAGAACTCTCAGCCGGTTTAGAGAAAGATGTATTACCTATGAGACAGAAACAGGAATAGATATAGTTAAAGACTGTATTATCAGCCTGTCATCTGAGATAGCAGAAATCATGAGTATACGCAAAGGTCTTAAACGTATGGACAGTATGATGATTGCTTCTAACATTAAAAAGCTTTCTCGCCTTGAACTTTTGTATACCTGTGTAGCAAATTTAGTGAAGCATATGCAGAAGAAGGAAGATGATATACCAGAAGGTTTGAAGCACTACTGCGAAGCAGACGATCAAAATAAAGTTATTTACCACATGCGCAGTGAAAGCACTGATGACAGAATAAAAATTGTCCTTGAGGATGCAACCATACTTTTACATAAGTGTAAAGGAAAATATGATGAATCAAGTGAATATCAGCTGCTTATTAGGGTAATCCATGAACAAACAACAAAAGATGACGATGGTAATTTTCAACTTAAACCTAAAGATGATAAAACTCTTGATTCAAGCATATTACAAAACCCGTCAGACCCGGATGCCACTTATAGATTTAAAGCCGGCAAAGAACACCGTGGATACGTTGCAAATTTAGTAGAAACTGTTGATGAAAATGCAAGCATTATAACCGGATATTCTTATAATCAGAACATTCATAGTGACAGTGCATTCTTAAAAGAATCTATTGACAGCATTGTAGGAACTGAAGAATGCGAAACAACTGTCGTTACCGATGGAGCATATGGTGGTATGGAAAATATAGAACTTGCAAAAGCGAACCATATAAATTTGGTAACTACTAATCTTCAGGGAAGAAAAGCTTCCGAAATTTATGCTGATTTCATATTTAGTGAAGATGGCAAAAAAGTATATAAATGTGCCGGTGGTCAAACTCCAATAACTAGTAAATATATGCCGCAAACTGAACAATGCAGAATTACACTTGATAAAAATAAGTGTAATCAATGTCCATATAAAGATCAATGTAAGCCCACGTTTTACAAGAAGAAAGCAGCACTCGTTATTTCATGGAAAAGTGTAGAACGTGCAAAACAGCAAAAGTATATGAAAAGTGAAGAATTTAAAGAACATGCAAGATTCCGAAACGGAGTTGAGTCATTACCATCTATTATCAGAAGAAGATATCATGCAGATAGAATGCCGGTTAGGGGAAAACTAAAAACCAAATTGTTCTTCGGGTTCAAGATAGCAGCATTAAACTTCCAGAAACTGTTTAATTTCTTAAATAGTTCAGATTCATATACTCAAATACCAGAACTATGCTAAAAGCAAGTAAGGGTATAGGCGATAAATAGCTTCAAAATCAACATAATTACTATTAAAATATGAATTTGTGTTAAATTTTCAAGGTACATAAAATAAATTTATTGAATTAATGTGTCTTTCGACACCCTAATCATATTATCCCAATGCATAAATGTCAATGATAAGATGCTTAAGATGCCCTAACCCTATTTTTCAGACATACAACGAGCAAGCCCCTATTCCTTAAAATTTATATTGATATAACAAGTCAAAATTGATACAATTAATAACAACCCTTAGAAATGAGTGAGCGAATGTTCGGATACATAACGATAAATAAAATGGAGCTGAAATTCAAGGAGTATTACAGCTACAAAGGTTACTACTGCGGTCTGTGCAAGTGCTTAAAAACAAAGTACGGAAATAACTCAAGGCTTACATTGAATTATGATATGACCTTCTTAATACTTTTATTAAGCTCCCTTTATGAACCGGATAACAAAATTTACAATGAAAGATGCATAGTTCATCCTAAGAAAAAACAGCTTATTATACATAATGATGTAACAGATTATGCTGCTTCATTAAATGTGATACTTTCATATTACAATTTGCTTGATAACTGGGAAGATGACAAGGATTACAAATCATTGGCGGCAGCCAAAGTCTTGGAAAGCGGATTCAAAAAATCAAGCACTGCTCTTAATGATATAACAAAGATAATTAAGCTGAGACTTAAAAACATATCCAAGCTCGAAAAAGAAAACACCGAAGATATTGATGCCGTATCAAACGAATTCGGTCACTTGATGGAAGAAGTGTTTTTATACAAAAAAGACAACTGGGAGCAAAATTTAAAAAAAATCGGATTTTATCTCGGAAAATATATTTATTTCATAGATGCTTATGATGATATGAAGAAGGATGAAGAAAACAGTTCATATAATCCATTTAACAAATTAAATATTAAAAACAGGGAAGAATACGCTAAAAACCTTATAATGATTAATTTGTCAATGTTAAGCGATGAAATCGAAAAACTGCCTTTAGTTCAGGACAAAGGAATAATAGATAATATTAT
>DHUT01000104.1 GCA_002409285.1 Firmicutes bacterium UBA5227
TGATTTGGCTTGTTGTTGTAAGCTCTGTTTTACACAATATTACCGAAGATCCAATAAAGGTATTTATTTACGCAATAGCATTTTCTTTAGGTAATTTCTTTGGAGTTACTATAGAATCAAAAATTGCCGTAGGTTTATCTTCAATACAAGTTGTGGTAAACCATAAAGACGGAGAAATTCTTGCAGATATTTTGAGGGAACAAGGATATGGTGTTACAATAATTGAAGGAAAAGGTAAAAACGATAGTATTAAAAACCTTTTGTTTATTCAGTTGAAAAGAAAGAAAATTCCTGAGGCTACGAGATTAATAAAAGAGCATAATCCTGAAGCATTCATAACAGTGAATGAAATAAAAAATATGTTTGGCGGATATATAAAATAGTAAAAAAGTATGACACAGCTTAAATAGGAAAGGGACACACCTCTATATAGAGGTGTGTCCCCATACATGTTCCAAATAGCCTATTTTATGAATGCATCGTATATTGCCCTTATAGCTTCTTCAAAATCTTTGTCTTCCACTGCAACAATAATATTTATTTCGCTTGAGCCCTGGTTAATCATGCGTATATTGATATTTTTGTTTCCTAAGGCAGTAAACAATTTAGCTGAAATACCCGGCCGGTACGCCATTTTGATTCCGACTGTGGTTATAAGGCTAAGGTTTTTTAGAACTTGTACATTTTCTGTTTTGCACTTTTTCTTTAATTCTTCTACAATTTGGTGGCTGACTTTTTCAACGGATTCTGAAGGAAGTACGATTGTAAAGCTGTCGATGCCTGATGGAATATGGTCAATGCTTATACCTCTTTCTTCAAACACTTCCAAGGCTTTCTTTACAATACCCACCTCATGTGCCATGTGCTCCTTGTGAATATGGAAAAATGAAAAATCTTTCCTTCCTGCAATTCCCGTAATAATATGTCCGTTTGCATAATCTTCTCCTGCTTGATCATCTCTGATTATTAAGGTTCCGGGATTTTCAGGTTCATTGGTATTTTTAATATTAATAGGAATACCTGCTTGTCTCACCGGAAAAACAGCTTCCTCATGGAGAACCGATGCTCCCATATATGACAATTCCCTTAATTCCTGATATGTTATTTTCTTTATTTGCTTAGGAGCATTTACAATTCGAGGGTCAGCAATTAGAAATCCGGATACATCCGTCCAATTTTCATATATATCAGCTCCCATAACACTTGAAACTATTGAGCCCGTAATGTCAGAGCCTCCTCTTGAAAATGTCTTTATACTTCCGTCAGGATATGAGCCGTAAAAGCCGGGTATAATTGCCTTATTACTTTTACCAAGTATTTCTGTAAGTTTACTATGAGTTTTTTCCTCGTCTACCGTACCGTCGTAATTAAAAAATATAACATCCTTGGCATCAACGAAATCACATTCTTGGTAATCGGCCATCAACAATGCACATAAATATTCTCCCCTGCTTACAATATAGTCTTCATCGCATTTATTGTTTAGGGCTTCTCTTATGGTTTTAAACTCATAGTCTAAATCTATATTTAAATTTAGCTCATTCTTAATCAGTTTGAATCTGTCTTCTATAATCCTTAAAACAGGATCATAGGGTACTGAGTATTTTATATGTGCATACGCAAGATACAATAAATCTGTAATCTTGTTATCATCCTTGAATCTTTTGCCGGGGGCTGAAACTACCACATATTTTCTTTCATCGTTGTTTTTAACTATTGCATATACTTTTTTGAACTGCTCGGAATCAGCTAATGAAGTACCGCCAAATTTAGCAACCTTTAACATTTTTCCCTCCAAAATAAATTATAACTTTCTAACAATATCACAAAGAAATGATAATGTCAATGATTTAAATACATGCGTATATATAGCGCGTACAAGGTTGGTGTAGTTAAAAAAAGTATTCTGTAAGGTAGTATCCGGGTTCTTTTGATGAAAGTTTCAATGCCAAGTCAAGTGCACCGTCGGCAAATACTTTTCTTGAGAAAGCAGTGTGTTTTATTTCCAATATTTCATTCATTCCTGAAAATATAACCATGTGCTCTCCGGGAATAGTTCCTGCTCTAAAAGAACTTATTTCCACATGTTCCTTTCCTGTAACATTCATGATATCTTCAGCCAATGTTTTTGCAGTTCCGCTTGGTGCATCCTTTTTTTTATTGTGGTGTCTTTCTAAAATGTTAATATCAAAATTGTTAAGTTCTGCAGAAATGCATTTCAGTATTTTTCTAAAAACATTGATTCCCAAAGAGGTGTTTGAAGATAGCATTACAGGAATAAATTTTCCTGCTTCCTCTATTTTAATTTTATCTTCATTGCTAAAACCGGTTGTGCAAATCAATAATGCACTATTATTTCTAACTGCATAGTCAATTAAAAAATCAAGGTTTGCAGTGTTTGAAAAATCTATTACCACGTCAGGCTTTTCAACAATATCTTGTCCAAAATTTCCGTTTCTTGGTGAAAGAGAGCCGATTAAATCGATATTGTCATATAATTGAATTTCTTCCTGTAAAACTTGTCCCATAGCTCCGTTTATTCCGCAAATAACCACATTCATAATCTGCCTCACACTGTTTCCTGAGCAAGACCTATCCCGTACAGGTTCATTTCTCTTAAAAGTTTTGCTCTGTTATCATCTGACATTGGATATAAGGGCGCTCTCACCTCTGAGCTGCACAAGTTCATAATACTCATGGCTTCTTTTACGGGAATTGGATTAGTTTCAATAAACAATGCGTTGTTTATTCCATTTAGTGCAAGTTGAGCATTTTTTGCATCCTTAACATTTCCATTATTGTAGTCATCAACCATTTTTTTCATTTCTGCAGGAAGTATATTTGCAGATACGGAAATAACTCCATGTCCTCCCAATGACATAAGGGGTATGACCATGTCGTCATTACCTGAATAAACTAAAAAGTCTTCAGGGCATAGACGGATTATTTCTGCTACCTGGCTGATATTTCCGCTTGCTTCCTTAATTCCCGCTATATTTGAAATTTTTGAAAGCTCTAAAACTGTTTTAGGTTCAATGTTCATTCCTGTCCTGGCTGGTACATTGTAAACAATTATCGGTAGTGATGTACTTTCTGCGATAATTTTAAAATGATTTACAAGTCCTCTTTGGGTTGTTTTGTTGTAATAGGGAGTCACTATCAAAAGACCGTCAGCTCCTGCTTTTTCGCAAAACTGTGCTTTTTGAACTGCAGCTGCAGTACAGTTGCTTCCGGCTCCTGCAATAACAGGAATTCTTTTATTAACTCTGTCAATTACAAATTCAACTACCGTATGATATTCTTCATCTGTCATTGTTGCTGCTTCAGATGTTGTCCCTGCAACAATTATTGAACCGGAATATTCCACATGCATTTCAATTAATTTACCCAATACCTCATAATCAATTTCTCCGTCAGCAAAGGGGGTTACCAATGCTACTCCACATCCTCTTACTAAATCATTCATCTTCTTCTCTCCTTAAAATTATTTTTAAATAAAATAATTTCATATCGCTTTTTAATGACCTAACCCCATTTTTCAGAGTGTTTTTTCTGAAAAATGGATGGTAGGTCAGAGGCAGCGCAATCCAAATTTATGCGACCACAAGGGAGCAAATAAATTTGCGATGGAGCCTGCCATCCGAGTTAGGACCTACGCCAGTTAGGTTAGGTCATTAAAAAAAAGCGACATAAGAGCAAAAGGGCTCTCAGACGCTTGACAAAAACACCGAACCTTCTGCCCAGCATAGTACAGCGCTCTTTTATAGGATTGGGAAGCGTCCTATAAAAACAGTATCACATTTGTTAAATGTAAGCCCAGGGAAGACCCCTTCGGCGAATCACCCTTTCGAAGCACAGCTTCTACTCTTGATCATCGCAACCTCTGTAATATGCCCATGAAAATATTAAATTTCTACCAGTATATTACCGTTGACTTCAAATGTCAAGAATAATATTTTTTATTTATGCAAGAAAAATGTGGAAAAAATATGACATGGATGGTTTGATGTCATACTTTTTCTATTTACATTTTACTTTATTCTCTTCATATTTACAGCTTCCTCGAAATACTCTTTAGGATATTCAATTGTAATAACAGCTGTATGATCGTAGGATTTTGGGTTGCGTACCTTAATAACTTCAGCATCACATACATAGTTTCCTTGCCTGTCAACAGCTTGTACTATGTCGCCTGCCTTAGGCAAAGGATAATATTCATATGGAAAAGACAAAAGTGCTTTTGTGTCACCGTATGTGTAGTCTTTTATATAAATTGCTAAGCCGGGACATGCTGTTATGCACATACCACAAGCAGTACATTTTTCATAATCCATCTCAGGCAGATTTGTGATTGACTCGCCTATTGTAATTGCACCCTTTGGACAAGAAGCTTCACATGGATTACATGGAATTTCTTCAATGCATTCAATTATGGCAATGGGTCCCTTATGTAACTGTTCCTTAGTTGGAAATGCAGGAGATTTATATAATTCTTCCAAGGAAGGAGACCCTGTGGTTTTTAATGAATGTTCCATATGCTCACCTTTTTCCGTTTTGCAGTATTAAATCTTTTGAATCACGGCGTTTCTGTCCGAAATAGCCGCTTCTTAATGAATTTAGACTATCCCATATTGCATCTGTGCGTATTTTGGCTTCATCTTCACTGATATATCCTAATTCTTGGGCTGCATTTATACCTGCAAGCCTTCCTTCTTCCATAGCAGTACTGGCTTCTTCTATTCCGGATATATCACCTGCAATAAATATGTCCGGTTGAGTTGTATGCATCTTATCATCATGTATAGGCAAATGCCCTCCTAAAGCAGGAACAAAATTAAATTTACAGCCGGCAAGCCATGCAAGCTCTGTAAGTGGTGTCAAGCCTGTTGCTAAACACACCGTGTCTGCATCAAGAATTTGTTCTGTTCCGAGAATTTGCTTAAATGAATTATCTAATTCAACTATTTCAACAGCTTCTACATGATTAGTTCCAAAAGCCCGTTTTATGGTATGAGATACATAGAAAGGAACTCCCGCCCGGGATACCTTTGCTGTATGCACACCATAACCTCCAAGCACGGGGGCTGCTTCCAAAACAGCGACAACCTCTGCTCCTGCCTGCATCAGCTGATAAGCAACTATTACTCCTACATTACCCGAACCTAACATTATAACCTTTCTACCGGGCAAAACACGATTAACATTAATCATAGTTTGTGCAGCACCTGCCCCCATTACACCGGGAAGGTCCCAGCCGGGAAAGGTTACAGCATTCTCTGTTGCTCCCGTAGCAAGTATTATTTTTTTTGCTTTAACAATTTCACTGCGGTTTCTATCCCGCACAACCCAAAGATTGTGTCCGTTTTCAATGCCGCATACTTCCCCTTTCAGCCATATATGAATACCCAACTCTTCACTTTCCCGCAAAAGCTCCGTTCCAATATTTATACCGCGGATTCCTGCCTTATGCGCCCGGGAGCCGAAGAATTTATGTATTTGTTTAAAAAGTTGCCCTCCGGGACGTGCATTTTCATCTATGAGCAACACATCAACTCTTGCCCGTCGTGCTTCAATAGAAGCCGAAAGCCCTGCAGGACCTGCACCGACTATTGCTAATTCTGTTACAATCATTGCTTTCCTCCTAAGACCAAACTCCGGTACCCTTTTGAGTAGTAATTCTCATACCATCTTTAACTTCAGTTACACAAGTACGTATATTAGGAATGCCGTCCACAGTCATTATACAATCTGTGCAACGACCGATAGCACAATATATTCCTCTTGGTTTATGCTTATGTATTGTATATCTATTTATAAATATACCGTTAGCAATTAAGGCAGCGGCAATCATTTCTCCTTCACGGGCAATAATAGGCTTATCATCCACAAAAATCTCTACTTCCTTTGCAGGTTTTTCTTCATCTAAAATTGGATGATTAACTATTCTGTTCATTGTTACCTCCTAAGAGAAGCCCTAACTCAGACATAGAATCCTTTAGTGCTTTTATTACATCTTCAGAAGGTGCTGCTAATGGCAAACGAGTAATACCTACATCCATTCCTGATATATTAAGCGCTGCTTTTACAGGAATAGGGTTTGCTGTCATAAACATTACTTCAGTGATTTTAATAAGCATCCTATGAATTTTTGCTGCTTCATTTATATTGCCATTCAAATAAAGTTCTACCATATTCTTGATATCTTTACAAACAACATGTGCTGTTACAGATACAACACCATATCCGCCAACAGCCAATGTCGGTAGAATTTGAGCATCCTCTCCGGTATAAACCAAGAAGCCTTCTTCAGCATCACGTACTACCTTGGCAAGCTGATTTAAATCCCCGGAAGCTTCTTTCAACGCTGCAATGTTGGAAATCTTAGAAAGTGCTGCAGTAGTTTCAGCTGTCATATTCACACCGGTACGTCCCGGAACATTGTACAGCATAATGGGCAATTTCGTAGCTTTTGCTGTTTCTGCGAAATGAGCATAAAGAGATTTTTGATTTGGCTTGTTATAGTAAGGTACCACCGCTAAAAGACCATCAACTCCAACACTTTCTGCAGCAACTGCATTTTCAATGGTAGCAGCGGTAGAATTGGTCCCAACACCGGCAATTACAGGTACATTTACAGCTGATTTTATTATAGTTAGCAACTTTATTTTTTCATCGGATGTAACCGTCGGAGATTCTCCGGTTGTTCCGTTTATAACAAGTGCCGTAGTTCCTTGTTCAACTAAATGTTTTGCCAACTCCACAGCCTTGTCATAATTTATATTTCCGCTTGAATCCATGGGAGTAACCATAGCTGTAATTATTCTTCCCCAGTTATTCATTCAATTAACCCTCCTTCAGATTTATTGTTAATATGTTCCTGTATTAAATCCGACCGTACAGGGCGTACGGGTTGACGGTAAGTAGATGGTATTATTTCACTAAGAGGAGTGTTGGTTTTTTCAGACAATATCCGTTCTACAAGTCTTCTGCAGGTGCGTCCTTGACATAAACCCATTCCGGCCCTTGTAAAACGCTTTACTTCATTAATTGTTACTGCACCATCTGAAATAGCTGCTTCTATTTCCTCGCGAGAAATCTCCTCACAGCGGCATATTAATTCATCACACATTTTAATTACCTCAAAATTCCTATAATTTAATACAGCATTCCAATAACTATACTGTATTTAATAAAATAAATCCCAATACTTTGTTACATCTTCCATAAGACTGTCCATATGTCTAATCATGCATTGTTCTGCAAGTTCTGAATCATGAGCTTTTAATGCTTCATAAATATCTGTATGAGAAGTCATATAGACTGCATTAACATGTTTTCGCACATGCTCAAATAAAGTTGTTTGTTGTCCATAGCTAAAAAGCATCATGTACAATGTTTCAAGAATTTTGTTCCTTGAAGCTTTAGCTATGGCTCTATGAAAAGAAATATCGCAATCAGCTACTGATTGGTCCATTTTATGTTTTTCTCTTTGTTCTTCTAATATGTTGTAGATATTTGATAATTCTTCGTTTGTTATGTTTTCTGCTGCAAGACGTGCTGTCTCTCTTTCAATAGCTTTGCGTGCTTGTAAAACGATAATAAAATCATCCAATACTGTAGTTGAAATCATTTGCTCTAAAGTCCGGGTTTGTTTATTCATATGATTCATTATTTTGCTGTTACTCAATGAATCCAACCCTTCTTGAGTAATAATTCTGCCATTATTTCCATCCTTTTGTGCAAATCCTCTTTTTTCAAGGCTGCTTAGAATTCTTCCTATGGTGGCAGAGCTTACGTAGTAACCCCTTTCTTCCAACTTTTCAACCAAATTCCATGATCCCATTGGTATATTTGCAGCTTTAAGAGATTCCAATACGGCAATTTCTTTTTCCTGGAGTTTTCTATGCATAATTTCCTCCAATTTATTTGACTTCAGCAATATTGTACATATTCTTTATATTAAAAGTATATGTACAATATTTGCTAAAGACTTTTTTGGTTTAATACTCTTTTATCAATGGATTTACATTTCCTTCACTTATAAATCTTGGATCATTTTTAACATTCTTTGTCATTATTGATATTACAATAATACAAACAGCAGATGCGGCTAATGCAATTAATACGGCATTTGGTCCTAAAGCCTTCACCTGAGAAAGTACAGCTCCTACCACTATTCCCACACGGGCTGCCCATGGCGTTATTTTGCTGTTTTTCTTACTCATTGTATGTTCTGCGCTGCTATCTTCTTTCCACAATAAACCAATCACCAACAAAGGAACTAATCCTGCTCCTGCCATAGAATATGCCTTAGAGAACAAACTCATAATCGTACTTGCATATATGCCTCCCAAGGCAGCAGCGGCACCTATGACAACAGTTAAGATTCTTGTAAGTTTGATCAACTCACTGTCACTCATTTCTTTTTTTCTGAATGGTCTTACTAAGTCATTGGTAATTAATATAGCTGCAGCATTAAGATTTGAGTCGGCTGAAGACATACCGGCAGCAAATACCAATATAAATATCATTATAGTTATAACGGGAGCTACTTCATTTAGCATAAACCAAGGCATAGCAGAGTTTGCATCCAAGCCCTGATTTAATGTAAGTATAATCAATCCCACAATTGCTGTTAGAACAGTATACACTATAGCTACACCGCCGCCATAAAACATGGAGCGTTTTGCAATTAAAGGATTCTTTGCTGCAAAGCATGGCTGCCAGTATAATTGTGCAACAAGAATACCTATACAACCTGTAACAAACTTTGTAATCAGACTTATTTTATCTGTTCCGGAAAATGTAAATAATTCTGCCTTTCCAACTGCTGCTAATTGTTGACCTAATACTGCCATACTGAAATCAATTTTTGAGAATGCGATAATATAGAATATTCCGCCGAAAATAACGCATATCAACCCTTGGATGAGGTCCATCCACACAAGAGACAACATTCCTCCCATAGTTGTATATACTACAAACATTATTGTAAATATTATAATAATTGGCTCCGGACTAACCCCTGTGAAGGTTGCGAAAAGTTGACCAAATGCTTTTCCTTGACCGCCAACCCAGGCAATCATAATAGAAGCGGCTAACAAGCCACTAAGTGCTCGTGTTACTTTATCACGGGTGATAAGGTCGTCTATCATCTCAGGGAATGTATTGTACGTCATTCTTCCTGCTAAACCTGCAAAGAATATGGCAAATATTATTTTTGAACCCTGCTCACCTACAATAAAAGCAAGCCACGGCAGCCCGTTAATATATGCACTTCCGGCATGCCCCATGAAATTTCCAACACCCATAATGTTTGCAAAATGTGTAAAGAAAAGCAAGAAAAACGGTATTTTCCCTCCACCGATCGCATAATTAGAAAAACTGAGTTCTGCTTCCTTTTTTTGTTTAATAGCGATAAAAAAGTACACTGAACACAATGCAATTGTTGTAATCCAAATAATTATTCCTGATGAATTCATACTTTTTCCCTCCTTTATTTTTTTAACAGGCGATTGATTAATCGCGCAATTTCTTAAATAAATATATTTTATTTCTATAAGATTATTTTTAATTGTTTGAAAATCTTCTTAAGTTTAGTTGATCAAATCTTTTATGTTCTCCTGCACCACATACCATTTCTGCCACTGATTTTCCGGTAATCGGCGAAAGTGCTACTCCATCCCCTTCGTGCCCTGCTGCTATAAATAAACCCGGAAAACCATCAACCTCACCAATGATAGGGCTTCCGTCCTTTGTACCCGGTCTAAAGCCAGCCATGGTACGAATTATATTCACTTTGTTCATTATCGGAAAATACTGACGTGTTTGTTCTAACATTCTTGCAATTGCTTTAAAATTTGTAGTCTTGTCAAAACCTGCATTCTCACGAGTGCTTCCTATAAGATAGTTGCCTTCGCTGGTTCTTGAAAAAGCAAAGCCTAACCCGATTTCTTTGTCATATTCACTTCTGTCAGGCATTATGGATGGATCGTGTTTTGATGCGATATAAGCAGCAGTCCAGCAATTTGTTTCTCCTATTGGTGCAATTTGTTCCGTAACAGCAACTTGACCTTTTATAGGTCTTATAGGGATATCAATCCCCATTAATTCACCAATATGTGCTGACCAGGCACCTGCTGCAATAACAATGCTGTCACATTCCACATTAACTCCGTTTTCTCCCTTTACCATCCAATGATCACCTGTTTGATTAATTTCTTGTACAGGTGTGTATCTAAGTACGTCCATCCCCATATTAATTCCATTGCGTAAAAATGCCCTCATAAGCAATAATGGATTTACCTGAGAGTCCGTTGCGCTGTATGTGGAAGCTATCATATACCGGGCCACATGTGGCTGCTTTTTATAAAGAGTATCCCTGCCTACAATTTCTACATCAAGTCCGTAAGAAACCTGCTGCTTAACAAAATCCTCCATAATTTTAAGCTGTTTCTCATCTTCTATAATTATCATTCCCCCCAATGATAGAAAACCTATATCCGCACCTAACTCGTCAGGTAATTCTTTATACATTTCAAGGCTTTCCATAGCTAATGTTAATGCAATACCCGGTTTTTTTGACTGAAGCAATATCATATCGTCACAGGAGCTTGATGCACCACTGCCGACTTCTGCTTTTTCTAAAACAACAACAGTTTTACCTGCCTTAAGAAGGTAGTAAGCAGCAGCAAGACCCATGACACCCCCGCCTATTACACAAACATCCTTTTTAAAATTCATTATATTTCCTCCGGCTTGTTACTCTTAAGAGTGATAACCTTTTCAAACAATTTACGGTATAATTCATTAGCTAATAATTCAACCCGGTTTGTTTCAACAAATATATGAGCAGATTCTTGATTAAAAAACGGCATTGTCTTAATCGGTAATATATCAATGGCTTCTCTTATATAATTTTCGCCATATTCGCCAAACACTACTGTTATAAGCGAATATTTATCATCAGGCGTTTTGCGGACTGCCCTTTTTTCCTCTTTACCAATTATTAAATTATCTGTTTCATCTGCCTCAAACAAATTGCATCCTTTTATAATTCCAATTCCCACAGGACCTGTTGTTTTCATATCTTTTACAATTTTTGTACCTAATCCTTTATCAAATGTAGAACGAACATATAAATCAAGATTACATTTCTTTGCTTCTTTAACAGCACGAGGATGGATAATCCATGCACCCCAGCGGGTAAGCTCATACATATGATGCATATCTACATATTCCATAAATTTTGCTTTGGGAACAATTTTAGGGTCTACAATTGCTATTCCGGGAACATCTGTAAATATGTGTACAGACTCTGCGTTCATAAACCTGCCTATAACAACAGCAGAAGTATCACTCCCGCCCCGCCCTAATGTTGTTATTTCATTTCGAACACTCACTCCCTGAAAACCGGGTACAACCACAACTTTTCCTTCATATAGCTCCTTTTTTAAAAGAGTTGTATCAATATCAAATATATCTGCACTTCCAAAAACTCCATTGGTAACAATACCCGCTTGTGCTGAAGTCAATGCAACAGCATCAATTCCTTGCTGCATAAGATTATCTGCAAACACGCAAGCAGATATCACTTCACCGCAGCTCATTAACAAGTCCAATGTAGACAGATTGCTGCCTGTTCTAAGCAGAGATATCAAAGTATCTGTAGCATATGGCGAACCTTTACGACCCATGGCAGAAACAACAACAATTATATTTTTTCCTGCTGCAATCAAAGATTTTATATGGGATATGGCCTCTTTGCGTGCTTCTTCAGTTGCAACGGATGTTCCGCCAAATTTAACAACAACTATACCCATGTTAACCGCCTTAAAATTCCTAAATTAATTCCGTTCCAACCATTTTCATGTAATGGTTTTTTATATTACATTATATTAAGCATAAAGTGTTTTAATCCAAAAATAATCCCTAAGGCTGCTCATCAAATGATGAGCAGCCTTAGGGATTTTGTACAAAATTTATCTAAATTCGCCAATAAATGATCTGTTTTTAATTATTATAGAAGGTCTTTTATAAGGTCCTCTCTTTTTCTTGGAGATAAATAGAAAATAGGCACATCAAATATAGTTTTAGCTCCCTTCATACCCTCCATGTTCATTTTATATGCTGCTCTTGCATATGCCAATAGCACACTGCTTGTAAACTCAGGATTGCTTTCTAATTTTAGTGAAAACTCTATTGTATGATTGTTTTGCTTTTCATCCCCTGTTACACCGCTTCTTATTACAAGTCCTCCATGAGACATTTTTGAATGGTTGGCCTTCAGCTCTTCATCACTTATAAAATTAACTTTTGTATCGTAATCGGCAAAATAATTTGGCATATTTTTAATTTCTGATTCAATTTTGTTTTTATCAGCACATTCTTCACAAACCACAAAACATTCTCTGATATGTTTTTCTCTATTGGTTAAATTTGGATGTTCTCCCCGCCTAACACATTCTACTGCACTTTCTATAGGTATTGTATATTGAATACCATTTTTTACGGAATCTACTTTTCTAATGGCATCAGAGTGCCCTTGGCTGACTCCTTTTCCCCAGAACGTATAGCTGTCACCGTTTGGCAGTATGGCCTCTGAAACCATCCTTATGATGGAAAACAATCCCGGATCCCAGCCAATTGAAATTATGCTTATCTTTCCTGAAGATAAAGCACTTTCATTAACGCTTTTTAAATATTCGGGGATTTTGGCATGGGTATCAAAACTATCAACCGTGTTAAACATTTTTGCAAACTGCACTCCATGAATGGGAAGGTCTTTTGCAGAGCCTGAACACAAAACCATTACATCAATACTATCTTTGTATTTTTCGGCTTCAGAAATGTTTACTACCTTAGCTCCGGTACTCTTAATTTTAACCTCATCAGGCTGTCTCCTTGTAAAAACAGCAGCCAATTCTGTATCCGGGCTGTCCTTTATTGCGATTTCCAGTCCCCTGCCAATGTTTCCGTACCCTACAATTCCTATTCTTATTTTCTTCATAATTTCCTCCTTGCAAGTAAATATCATCCTTTTCATGGTAAAACAGCGATACAGTTATTATTAACAGTTTATTTTCTTGACAGTATATTATTCTAAATATTTTATGTCAAGACTATATATTGTTTTATTTATAAATTTTTACAAGTTTTTAATGCATTTTTAAGATTATTATATTATAATCGTTTAATAGAATCGTTTAAATTATCATTAACCAGAAATTTTCTTATATAGTTTAAATAGATAAACGGAATAGAGTCACCTTAAGATAGGAAAGGGACACACCTCTAAATAGGAAAGGGGACACACCTCAATTGAAAGATAGTCTTTGGGGTAAAGTCAATAGAGGAATGTCCCCAACTATAGGCTTTTGTCAATTAGGGAATGTCCAAAGAAAGGGAGTTGAAGAATATGTTGTGCTCTATATGTAAAAAAAATGTGGCGGTAATATATGTAAATAAAATTATTGAAGGCAAAATGCAGACTGCAGGTTTGTGCATTCCTTGTGCTAAAAAACAGGGTATAGCACCTATGGATCAGATAATGAGGCAAAGCGGCATGAAGCCTGAGGACTTTGAGAATATAAACAACCAACTGACCGAAATTATAGGAGATATGGATTTAGAAAAATTATCTCAGGAGCCTAATGAAAACAGTGATGGTATTAATTCCTTGATGAATTTAATGAATAATGCCTTCACAGGAAACACAAGCTCAAACAGCAGTGAGTTTATTCCTTCGGAGGATGAACAGGATGTTGACTATACAAGTTCAAGTTCCGGAACAGGACCTAAAATAAAGGAAAAAGTAAAGCGAAGAAAACTGAAATATCTTGATACCTATGGATTAAATTTGACAGAGCAGGCACGTTTTGGCGAATTAGACAGAATAATAGGAAGAGAGAGAGAAATTGACAGAGTTGTTCAAATATTAAACAGACGCTCTAAAAACAATCCTGTTTTAATCGGTGAACCGGGTGTAGGCAAGACTGCCATAGCAGAAGGATTGGCAGTAAGAATTGCTGAAAAAAAGGTGCCCGTAAAACTTTTCAACACTGAAATATACCTCCTTGACTTAACTGCGGTTGTGGCAGGTACACAGTTTCGGGGGCAATTTGAAGCAAGAATGAAGGCAATTATCGATGAAGCCAAAAAAGCAGGCAATATTGTAATTGTAATTGATGAGCTTCATAATATTGTAGGTGCCGGAGAAGCTGAAGGGGGAGCCATGAATGCTGCCAACATACTTAAGCCTGCACTTGCCAAAGGTGAAGTTCAAATTATAGGTGCCACTACATTGGATGAGTACAGAAAGCATATTGAAAAGGATACTGCCCTTGAAAGAAGATTCCAGCCTGTAATGGTGGATGAACCTTCCATAGAGGATTCCATCGAAATTATAAAAGGAATCAGAGATTATTATGAGCAATATCACAATGTGAAGATAACCGATGAAATTGTGAAACAGGCAGTTATAATGTCTGAAAGATATATTACAGATCGTTTCCTTCCTGATAAAGCAATTGATGTTATAGATGAAGCGGGCTCAAGAGCAAATTTAAAAAACAAAGGATTGGTTGAGTTAGAAGCTTTAAAGTCAGAGCTTAACAGAATCAGAGATGAAAAGGAAGAAGCTGCGGAAAATGATGATTATGAAAAAGCAGCAGAGCTTAAGGTAACTGAAATTAGAATTGAATCAAAATTAAAAGAGCTATCCAAGGAATATGAAAATATACTATTGACTGAAGAAGATATTGCATATGTTATTGAAGCTTGGACTAAAATTCCGGTACAGAAAATAAGCGAAGATGAAGCTGATAAATTAATACATTTAGAGGAAAGACTGCACAGAAGAGTTGTGGGACAACATCCTGCTGTTACAAGTCTTGCTAAAGCCATAAGAAGAAATCGTTCAGGGTTTAAGAAAAAGAAAAAACCATCTTCATTTATATTTGTAGGACCTACGGGTGTGGGAAAAACTGA
>DHUT01000090.1 GCA_002409285.1 Firmicutes bacterium UBA5227
ATAATTCAGAACTATGTCCGTAAAGTAACTATTTTTGAAAATTGTATTGACATAGAGTTTATTGTGGATTTGGTAGATGGAGGCGGTGGGAGTCGAACCCACGTCCGAAAATATTTCCACAAGACTTTCTCCGAGTGCAGGACATATTTTTTGTTTCGCTTCAACTGACGTCTATGTCCAGGCTTCAGTATCCGCTATCTCCGATTATACAACTTAAGGTCGAAGAACCCCTTAAGTCGTTCCCTGCTTTAGTTGATGCCCCTGTTCAGACTGCAGGTGGTCTGAGAGGGACAAGCGAGCAGCTTACGCTGCGAATGCTAAATTATTATTTTCTTTTGCGTTTATTTTAGTTTTGCCTTTTTACGTTGAGGCACAACGACTCGCTTATCTTACTTCTATATCCCCGTCGAAACCATTTACGCCCCCGTTAATTATTTAATCCTCTCGCCTTTGCATACGGCGTTCCGCATCTTTTTTAGCAATGTCCTGACGTTTATCATAATTCTTCTTGCCTTTAGCCACAGCCATTTCCATTTTAACAAGACCATTTTTGAGATATAAGCTTAACGGTATTAATGAATAGCCCTTTAATGTTACCAAGCCTGTCATTTTTCTGATTTCTCTCTTATTTAAAAGAAGCTTCCTCACCCTTAGGGGATCCACGTTATAAATGTTTCCCTTTTCATAAGGACTTATATGCATATTATAAACATAGGCTTCGCCGTCTTTTATGCCCACATAGCTGTCTTTAAGGTTTACTTTTCCCTGTCTTATGGATTTAACTTCTGTTCCCACAAGTGCTATGCCTGCTTCATATTTATCTTCTATGAAATATTCATGATATGCTTTTTTGTTGCTCGCAACATTTTTTGTATTTTCAGCCATATTATCACCTACCGATAGTGTAGGATGATTATAGCATTATTTTTTTTCAATGTCAAATGGCAAAAAGTAATTAAAAAAGTTTCTTGGTACATTGGGACATTGGGAACGGATAACAACCGTTCCCTGTAGTTTTAAGTATAAACCATGAAGCTTAAAGTTTGTTTAAATTATTCGTCTATCAGTTCAAAGTCGATTTCCGCTCTGGCTATGCTGACGCTGTGAACCTTGATTTTAACCTTATCACCTAATTTAAATGTTTTACCACCGGTTTTTCCGTACAATTCTCTTTTTTCATTATCAAAAATATAAAAATCATCAACCATGTTTGATATATGAACCAGACCTTCCACAGAGTTTTCAAGCTCAACAAAGATCCCGAAGCTTGTAACACCGGAAACCACACCTTCGTATTTTTCTCCGATTTTGTCTGACATGTACTCTGCGATTTTTATCTTATCGCAGTCCCTTTCAACCTCGTCGGCAATTCTTTCCATCTTTGAGGATTGCTCGGCGACTTCCGCTGTTCTTTCAATAAGTCTCTGATAATCCTCTTCCGAAAATTTACCGTTAAGCTGCCCCTTAATAATTCGGTGTATCTGTAAATCAGGATATCTTCTTATGGGAGAGGTGAAATGACAGTAATACTGAGCCGCCAGACCAAAGTGCTGAGTAGCGTCTGATGAATAAATGGCCTTTTTCATAGAACGAAGCATCATATTGCTAATCAGGCTTTCTTCCTTTGTTCCTTTTATTTTAAATAAAAGCTGCTGCAGCTCCCTTGGATGCACCTCGTTATTTATTCCCTTTAATGTATATCCCAGATTGTGAACCAATGTACCAAATTCAAACATTTTCTCTTCATCTGGATCTTCGTGTATTCTGTAAACAAAGGGAATATTCATCCAGTAATAATGCTCTGCCACAGTTTCATTGCAAGCAAGCATAAATTCTTCAATTATCTTATTTGAAACTCCCCTTTCATACTTTATAACATCAATTGCTTTTCCTGTTTCATCGTAAATAATTTTGGTTTCAGGAAAATCAAAATCAATTGAACCTCTGATTTCTCTCTTCTTTTTCAGCAGCAGGCTCAGTTCTTCCATTACCTTCAGCATTGGAACAATTTCACGGTACTTCTTGGTCAAGGCTTCATCATTATTTTCAAGTATACTTGATACATCTGTATATGTCATGCGGTAATGGTTTCTTATAATGCTCTCAAATATTTTGTAATCAACAACATTACCTTTACCGTTAATAATCATTTCGCAGGAAAGTGTTAGTTTATCTTCATCCGGATTTAAGCTGCAAACTCCGTTTGATATTTCTTTAGGAAGCATGGGAATAACCCTGTCTATTAGGTAGATGCTGGTAGCTCTCTTTAGAGCTTCCTTGTCTAATTTACGCCCTTCTTTCACATAATGGGTAACATCGGCAATATGTACTCCAAGCTTGTATTCATTGTCGCTGATTTTTTCCGCATAGACCGCATCATCCAGGTCCTTGGCGTCCTCACCGTCAATTGTGATTATAGGAAGCTCTCTCAGGTCAGTTCTTCTTTTATATTCCTGCTCATGTATTCCTTCCTTTGAAACGCTGATTGCCTCTTTTATAACATCCTCGGGGAAAAACTGCCTTACCTTCTTGTTCAGAAGCACAGCTTCTATATGAGTCTTGGTATCTGCAATATCTCCTATTATTTCAACAATTGAGCCCTCAGGATTTTTGCGTTTGTCGGGCCATTCTGTTATTTTCACGTTTACCTTATCATTTGTATTTGCACCGTTAAATCCTTCTCCAGGAATAAATATATCAAATGCGATTCTTTTATCATCAGGCACTACAAAACCATAGTTTCTGCTTTTTTGGAATGTACCTGTTACATATTCGTTAGCTCTTTCAATTATTCTTATAACCTTTCCTTCAGGGCTCTTAACCTCTTCTGTAGACTTCATAGGTCTCACGATTACTCTGTCTCCGTGCATGGCACCGTTCATGTCCACAGGTGAAATAAATATATCATTTATATTTTTGTCGGTTGGTCTTAAAAAAGCATATCCCTTTTGATTGCCCTCCAATGTACCTGTTACAAGATTCATTTTTTCGGGTATTCCATATCTCTGCGACCTTGTAAATATAATACTTCCGTCATTTTCCAATTCATTAAGAGTCTTAATCATTTCTTTTTTCATGCTGTTTTCAACCTGAAATGCCTGCATCAGTTCATTTATTGTTAAAGGCTTATATGCTTCGTCCTTCATGAAAGCCAAAATTTTTTCTTTAAAATTCATGTATTTCTCCTCGTTACTTGGTTTTATATTTTGAATGGGCGGGTACCACCCTTATTATTTATGTTTTCCGCTGCTGCCCATCTTATTCAGCAAATCTATGTCATAGGAAACAATGTTTCCGTTTCTTTGCTCCTGCTGAATTTCAGCATATTCTATAATTTTTGATACTAAATCCGTAAACGAAATCCCCATTCCTTCCCATAAATAAAATGCTATGGAACCTGGAATCGTATTAATTTCATTAATATATATATTGTTTCCGTCATAAAGGAAATCTATTCTTGCATCACCGCAGCAATCAACCGCTTTAAATGCTTCCTTGGCAAAATATTTAATTTTTTCTTCGATTTCTTTCTCTATATCAGCCGGAATCCTTCGTTTTGATTCTGAAGCACCTTTTTTCTTATTAACATATTTATCTTCATATGTAAGGAATTCCTGCCATCCAACCGGCTCTTCACATAGAGAAGCCATAAGTTCATTTTCGAATCCCATGACCGCACAGTTTATTTCTCTTACATTTTCAACACACTTTTCTACTATAACCTTCCTGTCATAGGACATGGCTACTTGAATCGAAAACATCAGTTCATCCATATTAGTTGCTTTGCTTATACCAACGCTGGAACCCAGGTTTGCAGGCTTGACAATCAGGGGATATTCTAATTTTTCGATTTCCGACAATATTTCTTCTTTGTTTTCCTCAAAACTGCTTCTGTAAAACCATGTGTAATCCACTATGGGCAGCATATTGCTTTGAAATACCTTTTTCATTACTACCTTATCCATTCCAACGGCAGAGCTTAAAACCGATCCAAATGCACATGGTACTCCGTTCATTTGAAACATACCGTGAAGTGCTCCATCTTCGGCGTTTGTTCCGTGAACTGCCGGGAATACCATGTCAATTTCATATGTAGCTTGTTTTTTGCCAAAAAAACCTTGTTTTATTTCGGGATGGGGGTAAAGCTTAAGTTTTCCGTTATTGAATCCCGGCAATACTTCATATGCATCGTCAAACTTTTTTTTCTTATAGTTATCAATGTCGTGAAGGCTGTTTCCCACGTACCATTTACCATCTTTCTGAATGTAAATTATCCTTGGTTCATAAATTTCTTTATCTATATTGTCAAAAACCTGAAGTCCTGTTATTATTGAAACTTCATGCTCAACGGATTTTCCGCCAACAATGATGCCAACTGATTTTTTCATAAAAACCTCCTTATTGTTTATTGTTCATTATATGTATCCGGTAAATCATTTTCAAATAAAACCACATCATTAACTCTTGTTAATGTTTTTAACAATTCACTTGCATCGTTTAATGAATTAACCACATATAAGTTGTCTTCACTAAATTGTTGAGTTTTAAGTCCTCTAAATATCGGCATTGTACGATTTTTCCCTACTAATATTGCTATGTCGCATACATGGGAAATACTTTCTCCGAATTTTTCATTCTCTTCCTCTTCTAATTCACCCAGTTCAATCATCCCCGGAGTAACAATTATTTTCCTTTTTCCGGCAAACGAGTTAAGGACATCTAAAGCTGCCCTTGCACCCTCAGGGTTGGAATTAAATGCATCATCAATAACAATTACTCCGGTTCCCGGATCAATAAGCTGCAGCCTGTGCTCAACACTTTCTATTTTTGAAATTCCCAGCGCTATTTCTTCCAATGAAAGCCCCAATACCTTTGCTGCGGCAGCTCCCGCAAGGATATTTGAAATGTTATGTTCACCCAGCAGTTTTGTTTCACATTCAATTTCACCTGTTCCATTTATACACAGCTTAAACCTGGAGCCTGTATTTCCCACTACTATATCAGTGGCATACACATGAGTGTCCTTGGTATTTTTTATTCCGTAAAGTATTTTTTCCTTAAAGGTCTTATCGGCAAGCCTTTTTACATATTCATTATCATAGTTGAAAATAGCAGTTCCGTCATCCGGAAGCCTTTCAATAAGCTCATACTTAGTCCTCATTATATTGTCAATGGACTTAAAAGTCTCTAAGTGGCATGGCCCTATGGATGTTATTATACCTATTTTAGGATTGGTAAGAACAGCTACCTCATCTATATCTCCCGTCCTGGTTGCTCCCAGCTCAGCTATAAATATAGTATACTCATCTGTTAATTCATCGTTTATTATTTTGCTGATTCCCATAGGAGTATTGTAGCTTTCAGGAGTGTTTAAAACCTTATATTTTTCTTTAAGTATTACTGACATTGCAAATTTAGTGCTTGTTTTTCCATAGCTGCCCGTGATTCCAACAGATGTTAAATTTTTTATGCTTCTTATTTTTTCTGACGCCAAATCATAATATTTTTTATTTATTTTCTTTTCTATGGGTTTAGCTATGTAGTTTGCTCCAAGCATATAGTATGCACTTAAAAGATACATTACCGCCGAAATTCCCGCCCATAAGGGAAAATACCTGTTTATATCGCCTGCTGCCAAATATACTATTCCCACAAGAATAGCATAGTCAATCAAAACAAGCACCATGGATATGAACATAAGTCTTTTAGCTCTTTTAGTCATTATAAGAGGGGTTTTTGATTCATATTTTGCTTTTGTTTTTATTATTAAATAAATTGCCGTAATCAATAAAGTCAATAATTCAAAATAATTCAGGTTCCCAGAGCCTATTTTTAATCTGTTTAATGTCAGCATAAAAACTATTGATATGGCTATCAGGCTTCCTGCGAAGGCTTTATCATTTTGCGGATATAATTTATCTTTATTGTTATTTATCCAATTAATATACTTTTCGTTATTATAGCCTTCAATCTGAAGCATATGAAGGCAGTATTTCAGCTTATATAGGCAAAGCATAAGCCAGCATAGTGAAAACAGAAAAATATTTAATGCCATTCTATCCTCTCCTTTAAATATTCGTCTTTCAGAAACGAATTAATTACTGCTTTAAATTGGTCATAGCAATCAATATAGGAATAATGTCCCGCATCTTTAAGCACAACCAATCCACTGTCACTGATTTTTTCTTCCATTATTTTCCCCATATAAAGAGGGGTATCTTCATCTTTTTCCCCCCATATCAGCAAGGTTGGCGCATTTATTGATGGCAGCAGCTCAAGCAGGTTGTCATTAATTACCTTTACCATAGTCTGCCTCATTACGCCCTGTGATTCCTTATAATCTGCAGAACCAAATTTTTTATAAAATTTTTCTAACTTTTTCTCCCTGGTGGTTCCTCTGGAAAATGTAATATAAACTTTTTTAAACAATTTAAAGGAATAAACCTTAAAGTAATAATTGATTTTTCTTCTTGGTATTATTCCGGCACTGTCAATAAGTATCAGTTTTTTAACAAAATTATACCTTCCGGATAATATTATTGCAATTCTTCCTCCGTGAGAATGCCCAAACAGGATGATATCTTTAAGCTGCAGAATATCAATGAATTTCTTAATACATTCCGCATAATCATATGAATTCCAAGGGATTTTAGGCTGTTCACTTTTTCCGAATCCAGGCAAATCCGGTGAAATTACCCTGCACTTATCCTTTAGTATATTTACTATGGGCAGCATAGTCTGGATACTTCCGCCCCAGCCATGAAGAAGCAGCACTGTACTCCCGGCTCCTTCATCTATGTAGTTAATATTTATCCCGTCAACATTAATATGCATACCGCCACTCCTTTGAATATTACAGCTATTGATATTATTATATGTCAGCAGATGGAAAACTGCAACAAAAAAGACTCCTCTTTACGAGAAGTCATAATTAAACTAAAAGGATTAAAATAATTTAAGAAGTATTCCGCCGTATTGAGCTATTAATGGACCAAATACTAATGATACAACAGTCATAAGCTTAATTAAAATGTTTATGGATGGTCCTGAAGTATCCTTGAACGGATCTCCTACTGTATCTCCAACAACTGCAGCCATATGAGCATTGCTTCCTTTTCCTCCGTGAGCTCCGCCTTCTATGTACTTTTTGGCATTATCCCAGGCACCGCCTGCATTGGACATGAATATTGCCATTAAAACTCCTGTTACCAGAGCACCTGCCTGTAATCCGCCTAATGCTTCAGTCCCCAGTAAAAATCCTACTGCCAGCGGAACTAATACTGCCAAAAGACCGGGAACAATCATTTCCCTTAATGCAGCAGATGTAGAAATATCAACACATCTTCTGTAGTCAGGCTTTGCCTTGCCTTCCATGATTCCGGGGATTTCTCTGAACTGTCTTCTAACCTCTTCTATCATTGAGAAAGCTGCCTTGCCAACTGCACTCATTGTTATAGCCGTAAACAGGAACGGAAGCATACCTCCTATGAATAAACCTGCTATAACTGTTGGTTCCGTCAGACTTATTGATGTAATTCCAACTGACTGTGTATATGAGGCAAATAAAGCAAGAGCCGTCAAAGCTGCCGAGCCTATTGCAAATCCTTTACCGATTGCTGCTGTTGTGTTACCAACAGAGTCCAGTTTATCGGTAATTTCTCTGACTTCATGAGGCAATTCACACATTTCTGCAATACCGCCGGCATTGTCGGAAATTGGTCCGTAAGCATCAACCGCAATCGTCATACCTGTTGTTGAAAGCATACCTACAGCAGCAAGAGCAATACCAAACAATCCCTTTACTGAATCAATTCCGTCAGAAGTATGTCCTGCTATCATATATGCTCCGATAATTCCTACAGCAAGTACGATTATTGGATAAGCGGTTGATCTCATTCCAACAGACAAGCCGCTGATTATTGTAGTTGCTGAACCTGTTTCGGACTGGTCTGCAATTTCTTTTACATATTTATATTCATCAGAAGTATAAATCTCTGTGATTTTAGCTATTATTAATCCTACTAATGAACCGAACACGATTGCCCAGAATGGAAGCAAACTGCCAAGTATTGATTTACTCAGGAAAAGTGATGCAACCATAACTATCAGTGAGCTGGTATATGTACCCATATTTAAAGCTTTCTGCGGATTTGAACCTTCTTTACCTCTTACAAATAATGTTCCTAAAATAGATGCTAAAATTCCTACTGCAGAAACCAGGAAAGCAAATAATACACCATCTCCGCCGTCATAAGCAACAACACCTAATGTAATTGCTGATACAATTGCTCCTACGTATGACTCGAACAAATCTGCGCCCATACCCGCAACATCGCCGACATTGTCGCCAACGTTATCAGCTATTACCGCAGGATTTCTCGGATCATCCTCAGGAATTCCCGATTCAACTTTACCAACAAGGTCTGCTCCCACGTCTGCAGCCTTTGTATAAATACCGCCGCCAACACGTGCAAACAATGCGACCGATGAAGCACCTAAGCTAAACCCCGTTACAACATTTGCATCCCTGAATATCATCCAGAACATGCCTGTTCCCAAAAGTCCAAGACCGACAACCGTCATCCCCATTACAGAGCCGCCTGAGAATGCAATATCCAATGCTTTGTTCATGCCTGATTTGTAGGCGGCATTTGTTGTTCTTACGTTTGCTTTTGTTGCCACTGTCATTCCGAAATATCCTGCCAGAACTGAGCATGCAGCACCTGCCGCAAACGCTGCT
>DHUT01000057.1 GCA_002409285.1 Firmicutes bacterium UBA5227
CCATTAATTAACGGGAGATAAAAAATGAAAGAACTTAATATTATTTCGGGGATTAAACAGTATCGAAGCGAAGTAGATACAAATTTTCATATGCCTGGTCATAAAGGTAAAAGCGGTATTTTAGATGAAATAGGAAATAACCTGAGCTTTTATGACATTACTGAAACTTTAGGTACAGACAACTTGCATTACCCCACAGGATTTTTAAAGGATGCCATGGACTATATTGCAAAATCCTACGGCACTAAAAAATCTTATATGGTCGTCAACGGGACATCATGTGGAATAATATCCGCCATAATGGCGTGTACTAACCCCGGAGATAAGATAATTGTGCAGAGAGACTGTCACAAATCCGTTTATAATGCTTGTATATTAGGAGATTTGAAGTTACATTATTTATATCCGGAATTTAATAAGAAACATGGCTTGAACTTCAGCATAAGTTTAGAAAAACTTGAACAGATGCTTATAGATAATCCGGATGTGAAAATGGTAGTACTAACATATCCAACATTTTACGGTATTTGCTTTGATGTGAAAAAAGCAGCCGAAATAGTGCATAAGTATGATAAAATACTTATGATAGACGAAGCTCATGGTTCCCACCTGAATTTCTGCAAGGATTTATTACCGCCTTCAGCCGAAAGTTCGGGCGCAGATATAGTTACGCAAAGCACTCATAAAACACTTCCCTGTATGACGCAGGGATCAATTTTACATGTATGCTCAGACAGAGTTGACAGAAGCAATATTGAATCCATGCTTAGAATACTGCAGACTACATCTCCATCATATATACTGATGGCTTCAATTGAAAATGCTGTGCATTGGATGAATGAATACGGAGAGGAAAGACTGAAAAGGAATATAAATGAGTTTAAGAAAAGAACGCTGGAACTCAGAAACATGGGAATTAACGTATTAGAAGATGATTTCCTCATTAGTGAAGGCTGCTATGACTTTGACGCTACAAGAGCTGTTATCAGCATGAGCGAGCTTGGAATAACAGGTACCGAGCTTCAGGAAATTTTAAGATACAAATATAAGATACAAATGGAATTTGCAGATTTGCAGTATACAGTGGGCTATATTACTGCTACTGATGAAATTGAAGATATTGACAGACTGTTTGATGCAGTTAAGGAAATTTATCTTGAGGAAAGCCAAAGCAAGGAAAAAAGAGAAATTGTTCAGATAGAACCTTTCCCACAGCTGCAGCATGAAAGAAAAATGAGGAAGGCTTTCTATGCGGTTAATGAGCTGATTGATATAGATACTGCAATTGGCAGAACTGCCGCAGAATTTATTATTCCGTACCCACCGGGAATTCCTCTGGTTTGCCCGGGAGAGGTAATTATACAGGACACGGTGGATTATGTAAAAGTAATGCTTGAAAACAGTATTAATTGCAACGGTGTCGACAAAAATAACAAAGTGAGAGTTGTTAAATGAAAGGTATCTTTATAGTATTAGAGGGTCCAGATGGTTCCGGCAAAAGTACAATGGCTAAAAAAATAGGAGAATATTACGAAGAAAAAGGCAGAGAAATTAAATTTACCAGAGAACCCGGCGGAACTGATATAAGCGAAAAAATAAGAGAGCTTATACTGGACAACGACAATACAGAGATGGATTACAAAACCGAGGCCTTGCTCTATGCAGCAGCCAGAGCACAGCTAATTTCAGAAAAAATAGATCCATGGATCAAAGACGGTAAAATCGTCATAAGTGAGAGATATGTTTATTCAAGCCTTGTGTATCAAGGGATAGGCAGAGGATTAGGGATTGAAAAAATTAAGGAAATTAACGATTTTGCTACTGGGAGGCTCAGACCCGATATTGTCTTACTGTTAGATGTAAACCCTGAAAGTGGTCTAAAAAGAAAACTCGATATTGATGGTGGAGACAGACTTGAAAATGAGGATGTTTCATTTCATAAACAAGTATATGAAGGATATAAGTCTCTTGCAGGACTTTATCCCGAAATAAGGACAATAAATGCAGAGAGAACCATTGATGAAATATTTTTTGATATTAAAAAAATAATTAATTCAATTTAATCATTTAATCATTTAATTATTTAAAGAAAAAGGAGGATGAATATAATGAAATCAATAACTGCCATAGTTCAAAATGAAGATGCGAACAAACTTATATCTGCATTAAGAGATAAGGGTTTTTCTTCCACAAAATTATCATCAACCGGAGGATTTTTAAGCTCCGGAAACACAACTATAATTTCGCTGGTTGAGGATGAAAGGGTGGATGAAGAAATAGAGGTAATAAGGGAAGTATGCAAGATGAAAAAGAAAATTACGGCAGCAATACCTCCCAGCTCTTTCAGCACCATAGGTGGATACCTGCCACAGACAATTGAGGTTACTGTGGGAGGAGCAGTCGTATACGTAACAAATGTTGAGCGATTTGAAAAAATTTAGGTGATAGTATGCTTTACAGCCAGGTAGCAGGACAGGAAGAAATTAAAACATCCTTAATTAAATCAATAAATAGTAATCAGGTATCCCACTGTTATATATTCGAGGGACCAAAAGGAATGGGCAAATATGATTTAGCCTTGGTATTTGCCCAATCCTTATTATGCCAAAATTTTACTTCTGACCCCTGCAACATATGTTCCGGCTGTGTTAAAGTAAATACAGGGAATCACCCCGATTTGCATATAATAAACAATGATGAAACGACAATAAGACGTGAAGAAATAGATGAAGTTATAGAATCAATCTATAAAAAACCTTACGAATCGGATAAAAAGGTTTATATAATAAAAAATGCCCATGAAATGACAGCTCAGGCGGCAAATACATTTTTAAAAACATTAGAGGAACCGCCGGGAGATTCTGTTATAATTCTGCTGACATACAATGCCAATTTATTGCTTCCGACAATTGTATCAAGGTGTCAGACTGTAAAGTTCAGGAAGGTTAATAAGGAAATAATAAAGACATATCTAAAAGAAAATTATGACACATCTGATGAAATTGCAGATCTGGCAGCCGAGTATTCAAAAGGAATATTAAATAGAGCTGTTAATATAGTGAAAGGAAATGACAATCTCCTCAATAGAAGGTCTGAAATTATTCAGTTATTTGATAAAATCATTAATTCGGATTCTGAAATTATTTATGAACTGGAAAATTACTTTGAAGAAAACAAGGATACCATAGATATAATTATTGAAATCTTAATGATGTGGATACGAGATATTACGTTTGTTAAAAACAATCTTAATGATCTTGTAATAAACAAAGATTTTAAACAGCTTGCAACAGCACATTCGAGGCTGATGAAAAGCGACAATGCAAATTATTTAATTGAAATTTTGCAAAAAACCAGCGATAATATAAAGAGCTATGTTAATTATAAGCTTGCAATAGATAATATGCTTTTAAAGATTCAGGAGGTCTTTAAATGATGATAAAAGTAGTAGGAGTAAGATTCAAGAAGGCCGGTAAAATATACTATTTTGATCCTGATAAGAAGTGGATTAACGAAGGTGATAATGTAATAGTAGAAACTATAAGGGGAATTGAATTTGGTCAGGTGGTTGTAGGACCGAAGTTTGTTAAAGATGATGATATAGTACAGCCATTAAAAAAGGTTATAAGAGTAGCAACAGAAGAAGACATTAAATTAAATCATGATAATAAAGAAAAAGAAAGAGCTGCATTTGATTTATGCCTGAAAAAAATAGAAGAGCATGAATTGGAAATGAAGCTTGTTGATATTGAATATACATTTGACAACAACAAGGTCATATTCTATTTTACCGCAGACGGCAGAATAGACTTCAGGGAGCTTGTTAAGGATCTTGCCGCAATATTCAGAACAAGAATAGAACTCCGCCAAATTGGTGTTCGGGATGAGGCTAAAATGATAGGAGGTCTTGGTCCCTGTGGCAGACCCATGTGCTGTTCATCATTCTTAGGTGAATTTTACCCTGTATCTATAAAGATGGCCAAAGAACAAAAACTATCACTGAATCCTGCTAAAATTTCCGGAATATGTTCAAGACTCATGTGTTGCCTAAATTATGAACATGAGGTATATGAAGAAAATATAAAGGAACTTCCTGATGTTGGGGATAAGGTTCAGGTAAAGGGAACAAACAGGACAGGGATAGTTCTGGATATAAATCCTTTGTTTAAAACGGCAAAGGTTAATTTCAGTAAGCCGGACGGCACGGTAGAAAATGAAGAAATAAACGGCTCGGATCTTAAAATTATTGAAGAAGGCGTTATGAAGCATAAACAGGAAGATGCCGATTTAGAAGAATTAAAAGAGCTTGAGGACTAAAAAATTAACAATAATAAAATATTTGTTTTTTTGTAGAAAAAGTTCTTTTAAATATGGACAATTAGTGTTAGAATTAGTACGATGATATTGGGGGAGGTGAAATTCAATGTCTTACAAAATTACTGATGCATGTATCAGTTGCGGCGCATGTGAACCAGAATGCCCAGTAGGTGCTATTTCAGCCGGTGATGATAAATATCAAATCGATCCGTCAGCTTGTATTGACTGTGGAGCATGTGCAAGTGTATGTCCGGTAGAGGCTCCTCAACAGGATTAATAATGATAACAAAAAAAGCCCCTTGAGGCTTTTTTTAATATCTTTATTTATAAACTAATATCATCTATACTGTTTAAGTATTTTTTTATTTCTTCGGAAACGGATTTTATCGTTTCTTCTCTGAAAGGACTGTTAAGATTTCCTGTTTTTAGTATTTGCATAAAGGACTGACTTCCTCCTACTTTGCAGATATTAAGATAGTCATTCCACGCTATTTTCCTGTCACCGTTAAACTTAATCCAGAATTGGTAAGCACAAATTTGGGCCAGAGTGTAATCAATATAGTAAAATGGCTGTTGAAAAATGTGACCTTGCCTGAACCACATGGTTCCTTTGTTAAGAAAATCATTGTCATCATAATCCTTGTAGGGAGTATATTTCTTTTCGATATCCCTCCATGCTTGCTTCCTTTCGTCAGGAGTCATATCCGGGTGTTCATAAACTGCATGTTGGAATTCATCAACAGTAACACCATAAGGAATGAACAGAAGTGAATCCGACAGGTGGAAAAATTTAAATTTTTCAATATCATTTTCAAAGAACATTTCCATCCATGGCCATGTGATAAATTCCATACTCATAGAATGAATTTCGCATGCTTCTGAGGTTGGAAAGCAATATTCCGGTGCATCAAGAAACCTACTTTCATATGTCTGGAACGCATGTCCTGCTTCATGAGTTACCACGGTAACATCATCCAGGGTTCCGTTAAAGTTTGCAAAAATAAAAGGTGATTTATACTTGTGCAGGAATGTGCAATATCCTCCTGACTGTTTGTTGGGCTTTGTTTCCAGGTCAAATAAATCCCTTTCAATCATAATATTTATGAATTCACTTGTTTCAGGAGAAAGCTCTTCGTACATTTTTTTGGCTCTTTCCATAATCCATTCTTTATTGCCTTTCGGAACAGGATTTCCAGATGTGAAATTCAATGGCAAATCATAGTATTTTAATTTATCAATTCCAATTCGTTTTCCTTGTTTCTCTCTTAGCTCATTAGAAAACGGAACAATGTACTCCAATACATTTTCTCTGAATTTTTTTACATCATCTGCATTGTAATCAGATCTTCCCATTCGCAGATAGCCAAGTTCAACAAAATTTTTGAATCCCAGTTTAATGGCAATTTCATTTCTTACCTTAACCATACTGTCATAAATCATATCGATTTCTTTTTCATTTTCTCTGAAAAAAACAGTCCATTTATCGTAGGCGTCCTTTCGTACCGACCTGTCCTTAGATTCCATATAGGGCTGCATCTGAGACAGATTAAGTATTTTGCCGTCGAAGTTTATTTTTGCTGATGAGATTAATTTATTGTACCTGCTTACCAGTTTGTTTTCTTCCTGAAGAAGCGGAACAACCTCATCAGAATATGTTTTAATCTCCATTTCGGCAATTGTGAAAAGCTGAGGCTTTACCATTTCCTTTAATTCGGTCTTGAACCTGGAATTTAAAAGTGCCTTGTAAAATTCAACTCTTAATCCATGGAACTTAGGAGAAATCATATCAATATACTCATTTTCCCTGTCATAGAATTCATCAGCGGTATTGATTGAATTTCTCACTTGTACAAGAGTAGCCATTGTTTCCACTTCCTTGTCAAGCTCATTGATTCTCTGGACATAAGAATATTGTTCATCAGCGCTTTCGGCTTCGTTGAAAAGACCTATAAACTCCTGATACCTAATTTTAAACTCATCATAATCAGGTCTTTTGTACTCATAATCATTAAATTTCATTTTGCACCTCTTTCTATTATTAGATATTTTTGGAAGATAGTATATTATACCAAATATTTATAAAAATTAAAAGAGAATTATCAATGCTTAAAAAATAAATTGCAGCAGATGAAATACTTATGGTATAATGAACATTATTAATGAAGTAAAGGAATACAAATGAAAAACATTATAGTAAAGGTATTAAAAAACTCAATTGCGGAAGAAATGGAGCTTGAACCCGGTGATGAGCTGATTTCAGTCAACAACTGCAAGGTTTTGGATTATATAGATTATAAATATCAGATATCGGATGAAAATGTACTTTTAGAAGTAAGAAAACCTGATGAGGAAATTTGGGAGCTTGAAATTGAAAAGGAATATGATGAGGACATAGGAATCGTATTTGAAAATCCCCTTATGGATAATATAAAGGTGTGCTCCAACAACTGCATTTTTTGTTTTGTTGACCAAATGCCCAGAGGCATGAGAAGAACACTGTATTTAAAGGATGATGATACCAGGCTTTCCTTTCTCTATGGGAACTTTATAACACTTACAAATTTAAAAGAAGATGAAATTGAAAGAATAATCAAATATAAAATAAGCCCTATAAAGGTATCAGTGCATACTACGGATTCAGAGCTAAGAAAATATATGATGGGGAATTGCAAGGATATAGATATACTAAAATATCTGAAAAGGCTTATTGACGCAGGAATAACAGTAGACTGCCAGATTGTCCTTGTAAGAGATGTAAATGACAAGGGTCAGCTTGAAAAGACCATAAGAGATTTGTCTTCGCTTCATCCGGGATTAAGGAGCGTTGCAGTGGTTCCTGTGGGACTTACCAAGTTCAGGGATGGACTTGCCGAGCTTAAACCTTTTGACAGAGAAAGCTCGGCAGCCACAGTAAAGCAGGTAACAAAGCTTCAAAATGAATTATATGATAAAATAGGCACCAGATTTATTTTTATAGCCGATGAATTCTATATTTCAAGTGGTATAGACTTTCCAGAATATGAGGAATATGAAGATTTTGACCAATTAGAAAATGGTATAGGAATGTGCAGGCTGTTAAAGCAGCAGCTTGAAGATCTAATAGACGAATATGAGGGAAGTGAACCCGTTGCAGATGAAGTTTCCTTTGTAACCGGAGCGGCGGCTTATGAACTAATGGTTGAACTGTCAGAAAAAATAATGGAGAAAATACCGATAAAAATAAATGTAATAAAAATAATCAATAATTTTTTCGGTGAAAGAATAACCGTTTCAGGACTTACAACGGGGAAAGACATCATTGAACAGTTAAAGGGCAAAAATTATAAAAATATAATATTGCCAGGAAATATGATTAACGACAACAACGTAATGCTGGATGATTTAACTATACAGGATTTAGAAAAAGAATTGAATACGAAAGTAATAGTTTGCGATGCGGATGGCGAAGCACTGCTTAATCTACTACAAAATAATAAACGGAGGAAAAAATGGCACGACCAGTGGTAACAATAGTAGGCAGACCTAATGTAGGAAAATCTACGCTTTTTAACAGAATAGCAGGGAAAAGAATTTCTATAACAGAAGATACACCAGGAGTGACAAGAGATAGAATATATGCGGAATGCGAGTGGCTGGACAACTATTTTACATTGATAGATACAGGTGGTATTGAACCAAATACCACAGATACAATATTGTCCCAAATGAAGGTGCAGGCAGAAATAGCCATAGATATGGCAGATGTAATATTATTTATGGTTGACGGAAAAGAAGGGGTCACTGCGGCAGACATGGAAGTTGCCCAACTGCTTAGAAAATCTAAAAAAGAAATTATATTGGTGGTCAATAAGATGGATAAGTTTGTTAATGACAACAATATTTTTGAATTCTATAACCTTGGAATCGGTGAACCATTAGCAATTTCGTCCTCGGAAGCCTTGGGAATAGGAGACCTTCTTGATGAAATAATTTCAAAATTTGATGAGACCATGGATTTGGGCGATGAAGATGACAGCATTAAGATAGCGGTAATAGGAAAGCCCAATGCAGGGAAATCATCTATTATCAACAGGATAATCGGAGAGAACAGAGTTATCGTAAGTGACATTCCAGGAACAACAAGAGATGCAATAGATACAAAATTTGAAAGAAACGGACAGAAATATACCTTAATAGATACGGCCGGAATCAGAAAAAAGAGCAAAGTCAGCGAAACAGTTGAAAAATACAGTGTACTCAGAGCTTTTACCGCTGTTGAACGAGCAGACATCTGTATTTTGGTAATTGATGCGGATAAGGGAATAACAGACCAGGATATACGAATAGCGGGATATTCCCATGATAACAACAAGGGTATGATTATCGTAATTAATAAATGGGATTTAGTTGAAAAAGACAACAATACATTTAAACAGTTTCAGGAAGATGTGAGAAAGAACTTTGCCTATGCAACATATGCCCCTATATTGACTGTATCCGCACTGACAGGGCAAAGAGTTAATAAAATATTAGACGAGGTTGATGAAATCTTTAATTACAGAAACCTCAGAGTATCAACAGGAGTTTTGAACGACATTATAACAGAGGCTGTTTTAATGAATCAGCCAAGAACCGTAAAAGGCAAAAGACTTAAAATCTATTACGGTACTCAGGTTGCCGTTAATCCTCCAAAATTTCTGATTTTTGTCAATGACTCAGGAATAGTTCACTTTTCCTATGAAAGATATCTGGAAAACAAAATACGTGAATCATTCGATTACAAGGGAACACCGATAGTCATTGAATTCAGAAGCAAAAACGAAAAAAATTTGTAGAGTCCATTTTTATCGGAGGCGAAAATGAAATTTATTTTAATCGCAATCATATCTTATCTTATAGGCAACATATCCTTTGCCTATATTTTGGGCAAGCTGTTTGAAAAAAAAGACGTAAGAGAATACGGCAGCGGAAATGCGGGCGCAACAAATGCCCTCAGAACCTTCGGAAAGAAAATAGGAGCCATGGTCTTAGTCGGCGATGCATTAAAAGGTGTGGCAGCAGTTCTGATAGGAAGACAGTTGGGCGGTCAGGAGGGCGCATATGTGGCCGGAGCGCTGGTTATAATCGGACATAACTGGCCGGTTTTGCTGAAGTTCAGAGGAGGCAAGGGAGTAGCCACCACGATAGGCGTTATGATAATTATAAATCCATTTTTAACATCCATATGTGCTGCCCTTGGAATTATAATAATCATATTTACAAAAACCGTATCCCTTGGCTCTATAATAGGTATGGCACTGGCTCCCATATGTGCAGTTATTTTTGTAAGACCATTTGATTTACAGCTCTTCATCTTCTGCCTGTTTATAGCTGGAATGTCTATTTTCAGGCATAAATCAAATATTAAAAGGCTTTTAGAAGGTAAAGAAAACAAATTGTAGGAGGATGCTTTGAATAATTTGAAAAGAAGGATTACACTGCTTGGAGGAGGAAGCTGGGGTACGGCACTGTCCAGGCTTTTATCGGAAAACGGACATCAGGTGACGGTGTGGCTCAGGGATGAAGAACAATGCAGACTGCTAAGCACTGAAAGGGTAAATAAAAAATACCTGCCGGAGGTTAGAATTCCTGAAAACATAGTATTTACTCCAGATATAGATGAAGCAGTCAAAAATGCTGAGATTATTTTGATTGTTACACCAACACAGATGATAAGAGGCGTATTGAGGCAAATCAGTCCGGAATACAAGAAAGACAAAATAATTGTAAATGCTTCCAAAGGCATTGAAATAGGAACCATGTACCTGGTTTCAGATATAGTAAAAGAGGAGACATCCAACTGCATATTTGCTGCTCTTTCGGGACCTTCCCATGCAGAGGAGGTTGGGCTTTCCTTACCTACAGCAATAACTATCGCATGCGATAACAAAGGCGTTGCGGAAGAAATACAGGACGCATTCATGTCGACATATTTCAGGGTATATACAAACGATGATGTAATCGGTGCGGAGCTTGGAGGAGCATTAAAAAATATAATTGCCCTTGGAGCGGGAATATCAGATGGAGTCGGCTATGGCGATAATGCAAAAGCAGCTCTTATGAACAGAGGAATTGTTGAAATAGCAAGACTGGGAATTGCAATGGGAGCCGATGTACATACTTTTTACGGTCTTTCAGGCATAGGAGATTTGATTGTTACCTGCACAAGTAAACATTCAAGAAACTGGAATGCAGGCTACCTCATTGGTCAGGGACTGTCAAAAAATGATGCTGTTAAAAAAATTGGGATGGTGGTGGAAGGAATCCCCACCACCTATGCGGCATATGAGCTTTCAAAAAAACTAAATGTCGAAATGCCCATAACAACTGCGATGTATGATGTTCTGGAAAATAATGCAGATGTAAAAGAGACCGTCAACAAGCTGATGCTCAGAGATAAAAAAGAAGAAAAATTATAATATGGTAATAAACAAAAACATACAGAATTCTGTATGTTTTTTGTTATTTAAAGTCAGCATATATCTGTACAATATACAATAATTATAGTAACACCTTATTTATTGGGACATATATTATAAATAGCTATTAATAGCGAAATTAAAAGGTAGTGTATTTTTATTGGAGGAAGAGTAATGAGATATAAAAGTAGAAATATAGATGCAGAATTCTTTGGGCAGGATTGTAATTGTTTTGATCCTTGCGTGCGACCGCCATATGATCCATGCATGCCTGAACCATGCCCTCCATATCCGTGTCCCCCTGGTCCCGGCCCCGGCCCGGGTCCGAGTCTTATAGGTCCTACAGGGCCAACAGGACCGAGAGGCCCTCAAGGCTGCCCGGGACCGAGAGGACCTCAGGGTGTCCAAGGTCCCCAAGGACCCCAGGGCTCCCAGGGATTACAAGGCCCCCAGGGACCTCAGGGACCGCAAGGTTCCCAGGGAATAACAGGGTCAACGGGTGCAACCGGGTTGATGGGTTCCACAGGATCGCAAGGACCAACAGGTGTAGCAGGAGCAACAGGTTCCACAGGTCCTACAGGTTCCACAGGTCCTACAGGATCGCAAGGACCACAGGGAATTCAAGGCCCCATAGGTACAACAGGACCAACCGGAGCAATGGGATCGGCAGGTTCAACGGGAGCAACAGGAGCAACGGGTACGGCAGGTTCCACGGGAGCAACAGGTCCCACAGGTTCGCAAGGTCCACAAGGACCACAGGGAATCCAAGGACCCATAGGCCCAACAGGAGCCGCAGGAGCTGACGGAGCGATAGGTCCAGCAGGACCGACAGGAGCTGACGGAGCGATAGGCCCAGCAGGACCGACAGGAGCTGACGGAGCAATAGGCCCAGCAGGACCGACAGGAGCTGACGGAGTGATAGGCCCAGCAGGACCGACAGGAGCTGATGGAGCAATAGGCCCAGCAGGACCGACAGGAGCTGACGGAGTGATAGGCCCAACAGGACCGACAGGAGCTGACGGAGCAATAGGCCCAACAGGCCCAACAGGTGCAGGTGCTATCATACCGTTTGCTTCAGGCCCGCTAACGACACTTACGACAGTTTTAGGTGGATTAGCAGGAACCCAGGCACTAATTGGATTTGGTGCTAACGATACAGCAGTAATTGTAGGCGGACTTATTAATACTACAGGATTAAACAATGTAGCATTTTCAATGCCGAGAGACGGAACAATCACTTCTGTTGCCGCATATTTCAGCGTAGGAGCCGCTTTAACATTAGTGGGAAGTGAAGTAACCATATCAGCACAGCTTTACAGCTCAACTACTCCCGATGATAACTTTGCTCCTGTTGCAGGTACAACTGTAACCCTGGCACCTTCCCTTACAGGATTAGTGTCAGTAGGAACAGATTTAAGCGGAATTATAACAGGTCTTGCTATTCCTGTTACCGCCGGAACTCGTTTAATGATGGTATTTTCTTCAGCAGTTACCGGGGGCATAGACCTGGCAACCATAATCAGTGGTTTTGCAGGCGCAGGTGTGAATATAGAATAACAAAGAATGACGATTGACTAACGTAATCTTGTCTCTATGCATAAAAAATAAGGTCCGGAAAATCAAAATCCGGACCTTATTTTTTATAGTAATATTAAGAAAAAAATGGTAAAAATTTGTAAAACTTTTACTTTTTTTATTGACAAACCTAAATATTAATGTTAGACTTCAATTAACTAAATAAGTGTTTAAATCATGGAATCAGGTGCAAATCCTGAACAATCGGGTTACTGTAATGCGGAGCGAACTCCAGTATGCCACTGTCTAATCGGGAAGGCGGAGTAAGCAATGAAGCAAAGTCAGGATACATGTTTAAGCAGCAGGTAATTTTATTTTCCATCGAAAAATAAGTTGCAATATTAAGTGTCTAAGGGTATATTGCCCGCATTTTTCGTATGAGAAATGCGGGCTTTTTAGTTTACATAGGTTTTGGTGAATGTTATTCAATAATATGTGATAAAGCAGGGAAGTTATGTACGGCAGCAATGGTTATAGGACAGAATCTAATGTGTTGATTGTCAAATTATAGGTTCATTCTTAAAGCTATTATTGCTCATAAGTGGGGAGGTAAATTCGCGGATAATGAATTAATAATGATTCATATGCTAAGCGAATTTCCGTATATGTAAGAAGGGGGGGAGTTTTTTTCCTACGGTGAGAATAATTGAATAAATTATAGGAGGAAAAAGTTTGAAACAAATATGTAG
>DHUT01000033.1 GCA_002409285.1 Firmicutes bacterium UBA5227
ACTTCGATACGCCTCCATATTTATGACTATATTAGATTATCAAAACAAGTGTTTTTTGTCAATGAATATTTTGATACAAGGACGGCTTGTTATTTAATGATGTTCAACTATTGTAGCCGTCCTTGCAATTACTTATTTTATAATCTTATTTTATAATCTTTTTGCCGCCCATATATGGCTGCAGTGCAGCAGGTATGTTGACAGAGCCATCCGCATTTAAATTGTTTTCCAGGAACGCAATCAACATTCTGGGAGGAGCCACAACAGTGTTGTTTAGTGTATGGGCAAAATACTTGTTGTTAGTTTCATCCGCAACACGGATTTTCAGCCTTCTTGCCTGAGCATCTCCTAAGTTGGAACAACTTCCCACTTCAAAGTATTTCTTTTGTCTTGGGGACCATGCTTCAACATCTACTGATTTTACCTTTAAATCGGCTAAGTCTCCTGAGCAGCATTCCAGTGTTCTTACCGGGATATCCAGTGAACGGAACAGATCCACTGTGTTTTGCCACAGCTTATCATACCACATTGGGCTTTCCTCGGGCTTGCAGACAACTATCATTTCCTGCTTTTCAAACTGATGGATTCTGTATACTCCTCTTTCCTCTATTCCATGAGCTCCCTTTTCTTTCCTGAAACAGGGTGAATAGCTTGTTAATGTCTGGGGCAGATCAGATTCAGGCAATATTGTATCTATGAATTTTCCAATCATGGAATGTTCACTGGTTCCTATTAAATACAAATCCTCTCCTTCTATTTTATACATCATGGCATCCATTTCTGCAAAGCTCATTACGCCTGTAACAACCTCGCTTCGTATCATAAATGGAGGCACACAGTAGGTAAATCCACGATCTATCATAAAATCTCTTGCATAAGAAATAACTGCTGAATGCAGTCTTGCAATATCTCCCATGAGATAATAAAATCCGTTGCCTGCAACCTTTCTTGCACTTTCCAAATCGATGCCGTTAAACTTCTCCATTATTTCCGTATGGTAGGGTATCTCAAAATCCGGAATCAGGGGCTCACCGAAGCGTTCAACCTCCACATTCTCGCTGTCATCTCTTCCTATGGGCACGCTTGGATCAATGATGTTAGGTATGGTCATCATTATTTTTAATATTTTTTCTTCCAGCTCGGTTTCTTTCTTTTCAAGTTCTGCCAGTTCCTTCTGATTTTCCACAACTCTTTTTTTAAGTTCTTCGGCTTCTTCTTTTCTACCTTTTGCCATTAATCCGCCGATTTCTTTAGAGATTTTATTTCTTTCACCCCTCAGTGTATCAGCCTTTTGTTTAGCATCTCTGTTTTCCTTATCCAGCTCAACTACCTCATCTACAAGGGGAAGCTTGCTGTCCTGAAACTTGTTTTTTATATTTTCTTTTACTATCTCAGGATTTTCTCTTACAAATTTTAAATCTAACATATTCTCTCCTCCAAATTTAATTTTAGCTAACAAATGTAAAATATACAAAAATCTCGTCTCTGATTTTAGAGACGAGATTTACTCGCGGTACCACCCTAATTACTATACATATGTCCTGTAGGGAATTCTTCTGTATCTCAAAACCTATTACCTTCAAAAAGAACCCATGCCTATGTATAATCACTTAATAATTTATCGCATATTTACGTCCGGGTTATTTCCCCGGAGACTCCGGAACGGATTCAATAACCAATGTATCAGCTTTCACCAAATGCCGACTCTCTGAAACAATGAATTATTTACTGCTTTCCATCATCGCCACATATTTATTTAATAGTAATATATACTACTAAATCTGCTTTGTCAATATTGACTTTATAATTAATTTTGAATAAACTTGAACAATTATTTCATAATGTGTTTTTTTCGCTGAATATCTGTTCTTTCAGCTTTTGTGCTGTTGGGGTTATTGCGATTCCTCCCTGGGCTGTTTCTCTGAGTTCGGGGGGGAGCTGCCTGCCCACTTTGTACATGGCCCATACAACTTCATCAAAAGGTATTTTACTTTTTACCCCTGCCATGACGATATCGGCTGTGGTGAGTGCACTTACCGCTCCGGCAATGTTACGTTTGGCACAGGGCACCTCAACCAGGCCTGCCACAGGGTCGCAGACTAATCCCATTATGTTTTTAAAAACTATAGCCGCAGCATCTAATGCCTGCTCGGGAGTTCCGCCCATCATCTCTACAACTGCTGCTGAACCCATTGCAGCTGCCGAGCCGCATTCTGCCTGGCATCCTCCTTCAGCGCCCGCCATCGTTGCATTCTTTGCGATAATAATTCCGATACCGGAAGCGGTAAATAATCCTTTTATCATAGTTTCTTCGGATTTGCCAAGCCTTTCTGCGGCAGAAATTATTACCGCAGGAATTATCCCGCAGGAACCGGCTGTAGGACTTGCCACTATTCTTCCCATAGCAGCGTTGACTTCCGAGGATGAAATTGCTCTTGCCATTGCCCTGACCATGAAATCCCCCGTCAGCGTGGTGCCGTTGTCGGCATATTTTCTGAGCCTGTAAGCATCACCTCCGATAAGTCCGCTTACAGATTTAATTTCTTTTTCCTGTGCAAGGCTTGAGGAGCTCAGCATAACGTGAAGATTTTTTCTCACTTTTTCAATTATATTTTCTCTCCCAAGCTCTGATCTTTCCACTTCTTCTCTTATGGTATATTCCCATATGGGAATATTCTCTTTTTCACATGTATTTATTAACTCAATGCCGGTTGAAACAAACATCTATATGCCTCCTTCTGTGATGGGGTTTATGAATTTTACGTTTTCTATTTCTTCTATATGTCTTATTTTGTTCATCAACTCGTCAGAAATCAAGCTGTCTGTTTCCAGGGCCATTGTTGCCATCTTACCTTTTCCGCTTCTATAAACCCTCATACCGGCTATGTTTATATTATGCTCATACAAGACGGACGATATTTTTGATATAACTCCTGGCAAATCCCTGTGCTGTGTTATTATTGTGGGATGTTCACCGGTAAATTCCACATTTTGACCGTCAATATTAAAAATAAGAATATTTCCTCCTCCTATGGAGGAGCCTGTTACTTCCGTTATATGACCATCTTCTTTTGTTATAATAAATTTTACTGTATTTGGATGGACATCTCCTAAATCCGTTTCAGTAAATTTAATGTCAATTCCCTTCGACCTTGCTATTTCAAATGATTCTCTTAAATTTTCATCCCAGGGATCCATGTTTAATATACCCGCAACCAAAGCCTTGTCTGTTCCGTGCCCCTTGTATGTCTGTGCAAATGAGCCGTGAAGTAAAAATTCCACCTTGATTATTTTCTCACCGGCAATAATGGCCGCAACCTTTGCTAATCTTGCTGCGCCGGCTGTATGGGAACTTGAGGGACCAATCATTATTGGTCCAAGAATATCAAAAACACCGTAATCTCGCATAATCTCTCCTTCCGGCTCTCTTATAAACCCGCCGGATTTATTGTTTCCTGAACTATTTTATATTATTAAATGTTTCAACCGCATGTTTCAATTTGTTTACAATAGGCAGCTTATATGGACATTTGCCTTCACACTTCCTGCATCTAACACAGGCGGTTGCCTTTATAGGTAAAGAATCATACCTTGCTTTGCCGTATTCAGGCAAATTATACCTGGTGACATATCCTTCGAAAAGAAAGACACTGGGTATATCTATACCTTCAGGGCACGGTTTGCAGTAGCCGCACCTTCTGCAGAATTCATTTCCCAGCAATTCAACTTCCTGGTTAATTTCCTTGTATTCTTCCTCTGTCAGGGGCTCTGAAGCATCCCCCACAGATGCATTTTCAACAACTTGCTCTATAGAGTCCATCCCCGGTATGGCAATATTAATTAAATTGCTGTTTATAATATATTTCAAGGACGATTTTTGCTTTGTGAATGCGCCTCCTGCCATAGGCTTCATTGCAATGGTGCCTATGCCTTTTTCCAGTGCCTTGGTAAACAATTCCGTTCCCTGTGATTCTACGGGATTAAAAGGGAATTGGATGGTTTCAAATTCGTCATGTTCTATTGCCTGCAGCAGAATTTCTCTTATATGCCCTGTTATTCCTATGTGTCTGATGAGCCCTTTTTCTTTCGCTTCTACAAGTGCCCTCAGAGCTCCGTTTTCTGAAAGGGTTAAATTTAGCTGTTCCTGCTTGCTTGCATTGTGAACCTGAAACAAATCAATATAGTTTAGTTGCATTGCCTTTAAGCTTTTTTCCACAGCTTCTTTCATTGATTCATAGTCATAGCACATTGCCTTAGTGGCAATATAAAAGTTTTCCCTGCCTGCCTCTTTCAAAGCATTGCCTATATACTGCTCACTTACTGTATACCCTTGTGCAGTATCAATAAAATTAATACCCCTGTTTTTAGCTTCAATTATAATTTTTGTTGCTTCCTCCTGGCTTACTCTTTGTATGGGTATCCCTCCAAATCCAATTACAGATACCTCCATACCCGTCTTTCCTAATAGTGTTTTTTTCATATTATCCTCCTGTATATAGTTTAAAGCATTTATAAAATACATAAGATTGATGTACCTGACACGTTCAGGCAGTCAATACTGCAATGATCTTAAGAGTTATTGAACCGGAAACATTTATTTTGATAACTACATTATACTTTATGTTTTAAAAATATTCTACCTTTTTTGGATTGCAAAAAAACAAACAACCCGCAATTATTTAAATCACGAGTTGCTTATATGATTTGGAAGAAGATAAAAAAGTATTATCTGGTATAGTTATCTGCAATTTGTCATTTTTTATTCATATATTTATTAAAGTCTGATGCCCGTGTTCAGACTTTATTCAATCAATAAAATTTTTATAAAAATAGAAAAGTGTGCACATTTGTGGATAAACCTGTTGACAAGTGCCTAAAAAAGCATTAAATTTGTGTATAACTTCTTTAAACAATCAAAGAAGCCTGTGTATAACTTAAAGAAAACAAGGTGAAATATTAAATGTGGAATAATAAAAATTACCATACCTTTGATTATGAAATGAAAAAAATATTTGGGGAAAAGGCGATTAAGCTGTCAATTGATGGAAATTTTACCTGCCCGAACAGAGATGGCACCCTTGGCAGCAGAGGCTGTATTTTCTGCAGTGAAAGAGGATCTGGTGATTTTAACTCAGATAAAAAAAAATCCATAACAGAACAAATTGAGGAACAAAAACAAATAATGTCAAGGAAGTGGAAAAGCAACACTTATATTGCATATTTTCAAAATTATACGAATACCTATGACACTGTTGAAAACCTGAGGAAAAAATTTTACGAAGCCTTAAGCTGTGAAAATATTAGGGGGCTTGCCATAGCTACACGACCTGATTGCATAGATACTGAAATTTTAGAACTGTTAGAAGAAATAAACTCCAAAACATTTCTTTGGATTGAACTGGGACTTCAGTCAGTAAATGATACAACCGCAAACTTTATTAGAAGAGGGTATAAAACCGTGCAATTTGACAAAACCTATAAGCAGTTGAAAGATAAAAACATAAAGACCGTTGTACATTTAATTTTTGGAATTCCGGGTGAAACAAATGCACAAATGCTTGATTCGGTAAAATATGTTTCCGAAAAAAATGTGTGGGGAATTAAGCTTCATATGCTGCATGTCTTAAAAAACACTGACTTATCCGAATATTATGAACGAACAAAATTTAAAATATTAACTATTGAAGAATATGTAGCTATTGTATGTGACGCACTGGAGCTGATAAATCCCGAAACAGTTATTCACAGATTAACAGGAGATGGCAAAAAGTCTGAATTAATAGAGCCTTTATGGACATTAAACAAGCTAAAGGTACTGTCAGATATTGATAATGAGTTGAAAATAAGGGAAAGTTACCAAGGAAAAAAACTTCCATTGTTTCCATTGTAATGTTAATGTAACACTATAAATGCAGATTTATTGTATAATTGTTATAAGGAAATACTGTATTTACAGTATTTTTTATTCGATATAGGATGATGAAGATGAAAAAAATATTACTGACAATTTTAATTTTAATAATATCTCTAACTTCATTTACAGAAGTATATGCACAAGGCTTTACTGACATAAGCCCGGACTTAACAGACCCGGCAGGTTTGTTGTCAAGCTATGGAATAATACAGGGTTATCCCGATGGTACCTTTAAACCTGATAAGTTTGTGACTCGTGCTGAAATGGCAAAAATAGTCACCGTCACAGCCGGATTATCCGAATATTCAAAGAATATGACATCCTCATATGAGGATATGAAGGGACATTGGGCTGAAAGCTATGTTGAGCTTGCGGGCGTTCTCAATCTGGTAAAAGGAATTACACCTACAACCTATGGTCCCGACAATTTAATTCGCTTTGAGGAAGCATATACAATGATAATAAGGCTCCTGGGATACAGTGATGAATCCCTTAAAGGTCTTTGGCCTACAAATTATCATAATAAGGCTTTGGAGCTCAAACTTTTTAAAAATATCGATTCTACCCATGAGTTTGCAACAAGAAGAGATGTGACCCTGATGCTTTACAATGCACTGAGCTGCGACACCGTAAAAATAAGGGACAATAACACCGTGTACTCCACAGGAAAACTGCTGCTCTCATCACTCGGGAAAATGTCAACTATGGAAATTACCATGAGTGACCTTAATAACGAAAGCTTTGATTTCACAAACTATCTGTTTAATAAGTGGGATGTATATTACGACAATAAGGGAAGTGTCGTCTATGCAACTAATCCAAGGCATACTGAATTTAAAGGAAAAGTAACCAGCCTGATGGCGAACAGGGTAATATTTGTTACAGATGATTACGGAAACGTAAGTGCATTTAAGCTTCCTGAAATATCAATTATCATAAATGGCGAAAATGGAACCTTTAACAATTTAAAGGACAGCGAAATAAGGGTGGTTTATGAGGATGACTCCATAAATGGTGAAGTTATTGGAATAACTGCCTATAAGGAAACAGATGCTGTTGTTGTGGAAAGAAATCAGCTATACAAAGCGGGAAGCAAACAATTTGCCGGAAAAAATCTTCCTGTCAAAAATAATGGTGAAATTAATTACAATAAGCTGCATATATACGGTGACGCATCAGAATTGGAAGACATTCAGCAAAACGACCTGGTATATTTTTACGAAGCTAAAGGATCTAATAAGTCTGCGGCTCTGACTATGCATGTGGTTAAAAATCAGGCTGAAGGTATTGTAACAGATATTCAAAAGTCAAATAATCACACCTATTATACAGTTAACAACATCAGCTACAAAACATCAGACAGCTTTATGTTTACTGAAGAAGTTTCTGTAAACGACAATATAAAATTAATATTTGATAAGGACAACAACATAATAAAAATTAATATCCTAAGCTATGGCAAAACTCCATCAACCTACGGAATAGTAGTGAATGCAAATAACTCAGGCAGCAATGCATCAGCAAAAATATTTGATGAATACGGAAAAATTAAAGATTATACCCTTGCGGATAATTCCAGCGTTGTTAGCATAACAGACAATGGCAAAGATTTAAGTAAAAAAACATATCTTAAAAAGAATGATATTGTTAAATTTAACCCGCCTGAAAGCGGTGCATTGAAAATAATTAACTATATTCCATCAGCAACGTATATTGCAAGCAGCTATAATACCGGCACTTATACTTTGTCAAACGGATACTGGGTTTCTTCTAAAACGTTCATAGTATATGAATCCGGTGGTAAATACCAGCTTCTGAAACCTAATCAGCTGGGCAGCTATCTGGAGGGTAAAGCAGTTGTAGGGGAAAACTATCACTTAGATGCTTTATACCTGAGCAGAGGAATTAAATCCGAAAGTCCCACAACTGTTACTCCGGAAATACCTCAGTCATACAGTGGCACAATTTACGGAATAATAAAGGGTGTTACTAAAATTGACAGTACGACAAGTCATGTTCAGTTTTTTAATAACAGCAGTGTTTTTTCCGTTTCAAGCACATCTGCCGCAGGCAAAAGAATTCCGTCTGTTCTAAATACTTATGTAAGGGCAACTATAGTTAACGGTGTAATAACAAACATTGAAAAAGCAACAGCAGAAACTGATAAGGTGAAAATAACACAGATTTTTTCAAGCCAGTTATTAATTGACAACATAACATACATGGAATACTCGCCGGAATTAACAGTATATGTATGCACCACAGACAAAGCGGGTAATGTAACCGGCTTTAATACAGGCTCTAAAAGTGATATAAAGTCAGGCACAACTGTTCAGCTGTATGACTTATACGGAGGCTTCGACGGTATAATCGACGTAGTACTGGTGTTTAAATAAAAAATACAAATGAATATATTAAGGAGATTCTTCGGGTAACCCTTCAGGACGCAATCATTCTGAGTACCGAAAAATCTCCTTTTTTTATAATTACCCGTCTATTGCCACACTGTTATGTTAAACTATTCTTGTTGTGAAATCTTCTAAATTCCACACATCTGTTATGAAGCTTTCATAAAAATAGGGCTCATGACTGACCATAAGGATTGTTCCTCTGAATTCAGCCAATGCTTTTTCCAGCTCATCCTTTGCTTCAGGATCAAGGTGGTTTGTAGGTTCATCAAGTATAAGAAAATTCAATTCCTTAAGCAAAATTTTACACAGCCTCACCTTTGCATTTTCTCCGCCTGACAATACCATCATCATACTCGTAATATTTTCTGTCGTAAGTCCACAGCGTGCCAGCTCAAGCCTCACCTCGTGATTTGTCAGGAAAGGATATTCATTCCAGACCTCATTTAAAGCTGTATTTGCATTATTTTTTGAATCTTCCTGCTCAAAGTAACCATATATCACATTTTCTCCGGAAGAAACATTTCCGCTTATGGGAGGAAGAATTCCCAGCAATGTTTTTAACAGAGTTGATTTACCAAGACCATTAACTCCGGTAAGAGCAATTTTTTTATTCCTTTCTACCTGGAGGTTCATAGGCTTTGTCAAAGGCTGGTCATAACCGATAACAAGATCCTGCGCATCAATTAAAAATCTGCTTGGAGCTTTAGCTTCCCTAAATTTAAAGGAAGGCTTCGGCTTCTCTCTGGGTCTTTCCAGGATATCCATTTTTTCAAGCTGTTTCATGCGGCTGTTGGCCATGCCTCTGGTAGCAACCCTGGCTTTATTTCTTGCTATAAAATCCTCTAATTTTTCAATTTCTTTTTGCTGCTTTTCATATTCACGTTCTTCCTTTTGTTTATTTAATTCATAGATTCTGTTAAACTCCTCATAATTTCCTACATAACGTGTCAGGCTGCAATTTTCCACGTGATATATAATATTTGAAACATCATTGATAAACGGAATGTCATGGGATATCAGGATAAACGCATTTTCATAATTCTGTAAATAGACTGTAAGCCACCTACAATGATCTTCGTCCAAATAGTTTGTAGGTTCATCAAGAAGCAGTATTGCAGGGTTTTGAAGCAAAAGCTTAGTCAGAAGCACCTTAGTTCTCTGCCCTCCGCTTAATTCGTCAACAAACTTGTCGAGTCCGATGTCCCCAAGCCCTAATCCATTAGCAACTTCTTCTATTTTTGAATCAATCACATAAAATCCGCTGCTGTCCAGTATGGTTTGAATATCCGCTGCATCTTCCAGCATCCTGTTGACAGTTTCCTCTTCTGCTTCCGACATATCCTCGTAAAGCTTCATCATCTCCTGTTCCATTTTAAATAGGTCATCAAAAGCGAGACGCAGATTTTCTCTTATAGTTGTCCCAGACTTCAGTGCGGAATGTTGGTCAAGGTAACCCACAGAAACCCTTTTGGACCACTCCACAGTTCCCTCATCAGGCATTAGCTTTCCTGTTATAATATTTAAAAATGTAGACTTACCCTCTCCGTTTGCTCCAATTAGGGCAACGTGTTCACCCTTTAGCAGTCTGAATGATACATTTTGCAAAATTGCACGGACTCCAAAGCCGTGAGTCACATTTTTTACATCTAAAATACTCATAAATTCTCCTTAATCAGCTGTTGGCTTCCATAAGAAATCTTCAGCCATAATTAAAACTCCAGGATTTATAATAATAAAAATTGTAGCCATTGTAAACACTTTTTTGTGTTTTTGCCCCTGTAATCTGTATTTTATTTTTACACATTATTGATTTAATTTTATTAATTTGGTATAATAAATTATAAGCAAAATTTGGGAGGATAATAGATAAATGAACGAAAGGATAAGACCTGCCTGGGTCGAAATAAACAAAGAAAAGGCAATTCATAACTTTTTGGAAGTAAGAAGAGCTGTGGGCAAGGATGTAAAAATTTGTGCTGTTGTAAAAGCAGACAGCTATGGAATGGGTGCCCTAAAACTTTCTGAAATGTACCTGGAAAACGGTGTAGATATGTTTGCTGTGGCAGTAATATCTGAGGCATTAGAACTCAGGCAGGAAATAAAAGATAAGGATATTTTAATTCTGGGATATACCCCTGAAGAATTTTACGATGATGCTATAAACAACAACCTTACTCTGACAATTTACAACTACGAGCTGGCAGAAAAACTGAATGAAGTCGCCAAAAATCTGAACAAGATAGCAAAAATACACATAAAAGTAGAAACAGGAATGAACAGACTGGGGTTTTACCCCACAGAAGAAAATGCAGATAAGGTAAAAGCAATATCCAAAATGAGTAATATATCCATTGAGGGTGCATTTTCACACCAAGCAAGAGCAGATGAAAGAGATAAAACAACCGCACATAAACAGGCGGGCAAATTTATAAGCTTTATGAAGATGCTAAAAGATAAGAATGTTACAATTCCAATAAAGCACATTGCAAACAGTGCCACAATAATAGAGTTGCCTGAGTATTATTTTGATATGGTACGGCCCGGTATAATACTATCAGGATTTTATCCTTCTGATGAAGTAAATAAGAACGAGTATAAATTTGAAATATGCGTAACCTTAAAAGCCAGGGTTGCTAATGTGAAAACAATTCAGGCAGGAGAAGGGGTCAGCTATGGTCACTTGTTTAAAGCCGAAAAATCAACTGTTGTAGGAACCATTCCGTTAGGCTATGCCGATGGATATTCCAGACTATTGTCCAATAGAGGATATATAGTAGTAAAAGGTATAAAATGCCCCATATTAGGTAAGGTATGTATGGATCAATTTATGGTAGATTTATCAGAAGTTGAAAACCCACAAATAGGTGATGAAGCAATTATTTACGGTGATGGAACTGACGGTGCCATGACTGCGGAGGATGTTGCGAATATGAGAGGCACCATATCTTATGAGGTTTTGACAAACTTGGGTAAAAGACTCCCAAGAATATATGTATAGGAGAAAAATATGAATTTTGATTTAATCAAACAAAACGACAATGAACTCTACAGTGCAATGATGGAGGAAAAGGAAAGACAAAATATCAACATAGAGCTTATAGCTTCCGAAAACTTTGTTTCTGAAACAGTCCTGGAAGCAATGGGAAGCCACCTGACAAACAAATATGCAGAAGGTTACCCCGGTAAAAGATATTACGGCGGATGCGAATATGTAGACAAGGTTGAAAATCTGGCAAGAGAAAGAGCCAAAAAAATCTTTGGAGCAGACCATGCCAATGTACAGCCTCATTCAGGTTCAAATGCAAACTTTGGCGTATACTTCGCAGTTTTAAAGCCCGGAGATAAAATTCTTGGCATGGATCTGTCACAAGGCGGTCATTTAACACACGGAAGCCCTGTAAATATGTCAGGCTCTTATTTTAACGTAGCTTTCTATGGAGTAGACAAAAAAACTGAAAAAATTGATTATGACCAAGTAAGAGAAATCGCCAAGAGGGAACGTCCAAAGCTTATTGTTGCAGGGGCAAGCGCATATTCAAGATTCATAGACTTTAAGGCATTCAGAGAAATAGCAGATGAAGTCGGAGCATATTTTATGGTAGATATGGCTCACATTGCAGGGCTTGTTGCAGTAGGTCTTCATCCCAATCCGGTTGAATATGCTGATTTCGTAACTACTACAACACACAAAACCTTAAGAGGACCAAGAGGCGGCATGATTCTTTGCAAAAATGAATTTGCACAAAAAATTGACAAAGCCATATTCCCCGGAATCCAGGGCGGACCATTAATGCACGTTATAGCCGCTAAAGCAGCATGTTTCAAGGAAGCAATGAATGATGACTTCAAAACCTACCAGCAGCAGGTACTGAATAATGCAAAAACATTGTCTCAGGAATTGTCAGACAGAGGCTTTAGAATTGTCTCAGGAGGAACTGACAACCACCTAATGCTTGTAGATGTAAGAAACAAAGGTCTGACCGGTAAGGAAGCTGAAAAGATGCTGGATGAAATTCATATTACAACTAATAAAAATACGATACCTTTTGACCCTGAAAGCCCATTTGTAACAAGCGGCTTAAGAATCGGAACCCCTGCGGCTACCACAAAGGGCATGAAGGAAGCTGAAATGGTTGAACTGGCTTCAATCATTGACGGCACACTCAGCAGGACAGAAAGCAAGGAACATGCTATAAATAAAGTATTGGAACTTACATCAAAATTTAGATAACTCATAATAAATAAAACAGGATTTTAATAAATTATATTAAGATCCTGTTTTTATTGCAGTTTAAAAAAAAGCAAATAACTCTAACCTCCTTATTTTTTTTTATTTCTTGAAGCTTCGAGACACCCGGAACATATACCTGTAAGCTGAAGGCTGTGACCGGTTACCTTAAAGCCCGTATCTTTACTGATTTTCTCGCTCATATCCTCAATTGGGCAGTCTTCAATCAAAACCGACCTATTGCATATACAGCAGGTTATATAATGGTTATGAGACAAATCATTCAATTCATATGCGGCAGTACCATCACCTCTTACAATCTTTATAAGCACATTTTTATCTGTAAGAGTGTGCAAAGTCCTGTAAACCGTTGACAAGTTAATCTTACAGTCTTCAATTATAAGCTGTCGGAATATTTCCTCAGCCGTAATAGGTTCCTTAGCATCTTTAATTACGGAAAGAATTGTACATCTTTGTTTCGTATTTTTCAGTGATGTTTTTTTAAAAATATCCTCTATCATAACTACCTCTATACAAATGCCTGAATTAAACTTCCTGCTGCAAATGAAATAATATAAATATAAAACAATATCTTAAGGTTTTTTTTCATGTTTTTATTATCCTTAAGAAGAACAATGAGTCCTACTCCTGCACCCGTACTTAAACCTGCTATGGCAGAACCAAAACTCAGGCTTCCTGACAAATACAGCTGCGTAATTATAATTGATGATGCACAGTTCGGTATAAATCCTATCAGTGCCGCAACTGCAGGCTGCAATATGCTGTCACTCAGCAGCACCCTCGAAAGATTTTCCTCTCCTATAAAATAAATCGCCACATTCATCATCAGCATGGTTATTACAATAAAAAAATATATATGGACTGTATGGCTAAGAGCAGAACGTAAAATTTCGGTATGTCCATCATGGCATTCATGAAAACGAACCTGCTGCCGGCTTCCATCAGCACGAGATTCATCCTCAAAAAACTTATAAAATACTTTGTCTGCAATTAACCCGGCAATTACGGCAATTACAATTTTTACTGCTATAAGCTTTAGAACAGTATCCAAACTTCCTGAATTAGCAAGAATTACAGGAATAGCTTCATCTGATGTGGAAATAAAAACAGCTATCAGTGTTCCCACAGAAATTACCTTATTTGTGTATAGATTTGCAGCAGCCACAGAAAATCCGCATTGAGGAAAACTCCCAAGCAGTGCCCCGCCTGCAACTCCATATTTTTTAAGTTGATATATAAGTTTATCCGATGATTTGTATTCAATATATTCTATAATTAAATATGTAACAAATAAAAACGGAAGAATTCTTATTGAATCAATAAATGTATCAAGTAATATTTCAAACATATTGCCCTCCAAATTGCAAATGATTTGCATTTGCAATTATACTTTATTAGATAGCATTTGTCAATATATTTGAATAATCAAAATAAAAAGACCGAATACACGGCCTTTTATTACTTACTAATTAACTGCTTCCTTCAAAGATTTGCCTGCTTTAAATACAGGTGCTTTAGAAGCCGGAATTTCTATTGTCTCGCCAGGATTTCTTGGATTTCTTCCCTGTCTTTCTTTTCTGTCTCTCACTTCAAAAGTTCCAAATCCAACTAATTGAACTTTGCCGCCTGCTACTAATTCATCCTTTATTGTTTCCATAAATCCGTTTAATGCTTTTTCTGCATCTTTCTTTGTAAATCCAGTTTTTTCTGCAACACTAGCAATTAACTCAGCTTTATTCATAAAAAGCCCTCCTTAATAAATTGTTCTTTTGTTTTTTATCTAAATTCCTATTGGAACTTTGATTCTTCCCATAACTCATCCATTTCCCTCAGAGTCATTTCTTTTAAATCCCTGCCTGAGTGAGTTTCAATATACTCAAATCTGTTAATAAACTTGTTTATAGTCCTGTTAAGTGCTATATCGGGATTTATTTTCATAAATCTTGCGAAATTAACAAGAGCAAACAGCAGATCCCCAAACTCTTCTTCCATCCCTTCAGAATCACAATTTTGATATTCCTCAATGAATTCGAAAAGTTCTTCTTTAATTTTCAACAGTGCTCCCTCTGCTGCAGGCCAGTCAAAGCCTACTTCAGCAGCTCTTTTTTGAATTTTATAACTTCTGCTCAACGGTGAAAGAGCCTTTGGAACATCTTTCAAATTGTCTGTATAGGAGCTTATTTTTTTCTCCTTTTGTTTTGATGCTTCCCAGCTTTCCAGCGCTTCATCCACATTTACCGCTTTTACATCTCCGAAAACATGGGGATGTCTGAAATACATTTTTTTGCACACATTTGTAACAACATCGCTGAAATTAAAGTATCCGTCCTCACTTCCAAGCTCTGAATGAAATATAACCTGAAAAAGCAAATCCCCAAGCTCTTCCACCAGATTATCCACATCGCCATTGTCGATTGCGTCCACAACCTCATAGGCTTCTTCAATCACATGCTGTCTTACAGATTCATGGGTTTGTTTCATATCCCAAGGGCATCCGTCGGGACTTCTCAATATTTTCACAATTCTGCAAAGATTAGTAACATTATACACTGTATTTTTTGAAAATTCAATAGGCAGAATGCAAAAATATGTTGAAAATCCATAATTTTTTTCTTGATCAAGCTCAAATAAAGACATTTTTCTTACATTATCTTCCAAAACGTCGATTTTTAATACCGCTGCATCATCAGGATATGTTTCCATAAGCCTTAATTTAAGCTGGGACGCCATTTCCCAATCATACACCTGTGTGATAATGCTGAACGAATTTATATCAAAAGAAAATTCATCTACTTCAAGACAATCCAGAACCTTAATAGATTTGTAATCTGAAAACCCTGAAAGCTTAATGCATTTATCAAGAAAACTCATCCCATCAATTATTATTATATTTATTTCGTCTTTATATTCATCAATTAGCTTTTTTGTTATAATATCCCCATAAAAAGGACTTCCGGCAGTGCAGTAATTAATTTTACCATACTTTTTCATAAGTTCTAAAATATTATCGGTTATTTTTTCATAAACTTTATCAAAAGTTTCATATTTTTCAAAATAATCATCAAAACATTCTATTTTAATTTCTTCCCTGAGTTTTTTTACCGCCGGATGTCTTTCTGTTCTTGCAAATGTAGGTATATTCTCACTTAATGCCCTGTAAGCTCTGACAGTAAGATCATCAATGCCACCTGCCCCAAGACCTATTATCTGAATAGTGTTCATCCTATTTCCTCACAAACTTAGTTAATTTTTCTCCCTTTGGTATCAGCTCCAGATCCTGCCTTGTAATTGCTCCTGTTAAAAATAAGCATACAGCATAAACTACCACAGCTATAGCAATGGCTCCTAAGGTGGCAAAGCTCTGGCTTCCCAGAACAGATTTAAGCACTCTGAATGAAATTTCCGTTGCCAGCGCCATCACTGCGGAAGACAAAAGCGGTCTTGCGGTTATTTCTATCAAATTTACCTTTATTTTTGTTTTATTAACATCACGCCAGTTCAAAAGCGCTACAAACAGGTACGCTACCGTAGTGCTTACAGCGGCGCCCTTTATATTAATTGAAGGAATACCAATCAGTATGTAGGATAATATCACTTTTATCACAAGCCCAAAAGCCAAATTCTTAACCGGCTGATACTGCTTATTAACAGACTGCAGGATTGCGGTGAACGCCTGGACAAGGGTAAGAAAAATTACTCCTATAGCAAGAATCTCAAGCAATGCTCCCGAACTTGCATGCTTTGCCGATCCAATTGAAGGGTACAATAGTGCAATAACAGGTTCAGCAAGCATAAACAAACCAATTCCGCAGGGAAGGCCTATTATCATTGACATTTTAACTCCTGCTTT